>CAKRLC010000076.1 GCA_934358955.1 uncultured Roseburia sp.
CCCTGCTCTGCGATCCGCTGTGCTAAGTCTTCGAGATATTCCCAGCGCTCCATTTTCTCTTCCAACGCTGCTTCTGTCTGTTCTTTTTCCTGCATCAGCTCCCGCAGCTTTGCTGCGTTCGTAGCATTCGAAACCATTTTCTGATCCAGGTCTTCAAGCTTTTGTTCTAATGCTGCAATGTCATCCTCGATCGTTTCATATTCCTTCTGTTCCTTGTAGCTGAACTTCAGCTTTCTTTCCCGTTTCCATGTATCCTTTGAATTCACAGGCACTTCCATGGAGTTCTCTGCAGCGCCATCCTGCCCTGACAGATCATTACGGTTCTCTGTAATATAACCGGCCGGTGTCTTGCCAAGCTCTGCCAGACGATTTACATAATCTGTGTAGCCACCCTCATACTGACAGATCTGGCCATTTTCCTCAAATGCGAAAATACGTCTTACCACACGGTCAAGGAAATATCTGTCATGCGAAACTGTGATGACAATTCCATCGTAATTATCTAAATAATCTTCAAGAATTGCAAGTGTTCTCGTATCAAGGTCATTCGTCGGCTCGTCTAAGATCAGTACATTTGGTGCTTCCATCAAAACACGAAGAAGATTCAGTCTTCGCTTCTCGCCTCCTGACAGCTTTCCGATCGGGCTATACTGCTGGGATGCCGGAAACAAAAACTGTTCCAGCATATTAGATGCAGACACTAGACCATCCTTTGTTCGCACATATTCTGCTGTATTTTTAATATAGTCGATCACTTTTTCATCCGGATCCATATAAGCGATGCCCGCTTCTTTTGTATTCTCAATCTCCTGCGTATAGTAACCGATTTTGATTGTCTGACCGATCGTGATCGTACCGGAATCCGGCCGGATCCGTCCATCGATCATCTTCATCAGTGTTGTCTTTCCACTTCCGTTTGCACCGACAAATCCAATTCTGTCATTTTTCAGAAAAATATAGGAAAAATCCTGGATCAATGTCCGGTTCTCGTATCCTTTACAAATATGGTCCAGCTCTACCGTTGTCTTTCCCATGCGGGAGCTTACTGAGCTGATCTCAACAGCTCCATCCGTCTGCGGGCCGGAATGGTTCTTCAGGTTCTCGTAACGCTGGATCCTGCCCTTTTGCTTTGTTGTACGGGCTCTTGCACCGCGTCTGATCCACTCTAATTCTTTTCTTAAAATGGTCTGCCGTTTCCGTTCACTCGCCAGCTGCATTTCTTCCCGTTCTGCCTTCAGCTCCAGATAGCCTGAATAATTGGCATCATAGCTATAAATACTTCCCTTGTCTACTTCTATAATGCGATTGCAGACGCTGTCTAAAAAATAGCGGTCATGTGTTACCATAATAAGCGCACCGCGCCATTTCTTCAGATAATCCTCCAGCCAGTCTGCCATTGCAGAATCAAGGTGGTTCGTAGGCTCATCCAATACAAGGACATCGCATGGAACCAGTAACGCTGCAACAAGTGCCAGACGCTTTCTCTGTCCACCTGAAAGTTCCCCTGTCTTCTGCTCAAAATTAAAAATACCAAGCTTTGTCAGCATGGACTTTGCATCACTTTCCAGATTCCAGTGTTCCGCCGCCTGCGCTGCGAGCTGTTTCTGCTTCGGATCGTCTGACCCACCGACAAAGTGCTCACTGCTCTGCGCCAAAACTGTCTCAAGGACGGTAAGATTTGGATCAAATACCGGGTTCTGCGGCAAAAAACGCACAACGATATGGTTCGCCATGATCACCTGTCCCTCATCCGGTTCTTCGAATCCTGCAATGATCTTTAATAATGTCGATTTTCCTGTTCCATTGATTCCAATGATTCCGACTTTTTCTCTTTCCTGCAAATAGAAAGAAGCTTTATCAAAAAGCTTCCTCTCTGTGTAAGACTTTGTAATTTCTGTTACGCTGATAATATTCATTCTTCTTTTCCATCTTCCTGTGCCGCCCGTGCTTCTATGATTGCCTGATTCAGCTGAAGCATCTTTGCATCCAGCATTGAAACGATCCCTGAACACTCTCTTAAATCGCGGCTGATATATTCCGGTGCATTTCCTTCAAATTTGTAATAGATCTTATGCTCTAAGCTTGCCCAGAAATCCATCGCCATTGTACGGATCTGGATCTCAACCTTCGTATGGACAACCCTGTCTGATAAAAAGATCGGCACTGTGACCAACATATGATAGCTCTTATAACCACTTTCCTTTGGGTTCTTAATGTAATCCTTTACGGAAACGACCGTCAGGTCATTCTGCTTTCCAATCATCTCTGCCAGCTTATAAATATCCGATGTAAAAGAGCAGACGATACGGATTCCTGCAATATCATTAATATGATCCACCATGTTATCAATGGTGCTCTCATAACCATATCTTTTTAATTTCTTTACAATGCTTTCCGGTGTCTTGATCCTGGACTTAATATATTCAATCGGATTGTACTGATGTACCTGCTGAAATTCATCATTTAAAATCTCAACCTTGGTTCCTACTTCCTTTAATGCGGATCTATATAAAAAAATAATTGTATTCCAACTATCTACCCCTTCGCCCAAGGTAAATGTTCTCTCCATATAATATGCCTCCAATAACAGAACTCTGATTCATCTTATGTCCTGCTGTTTCTATAATATTTCCTGTGCGCGAAAAAATACCAGCCGCACATTATTATAATTATACCATATTTTTCATTATATGGGAAACATTTAGAAAGTTTCACTTTTCTTTTGCATGCATTTAATCGTTACTGTTCACGCGTACCTCGTTCCAGTAACGATTCGCAGACTCATTTTAAGTTTTTGCTGCGCAAAAGGAGTCTGCTCACTCTTGCATCACTTTCTTACGCAGCAAAACAGCCAGTGTTTTACTGCTGAGTGAACAGTAACATTTAATCTTCTTCGATCACATGCATCTCCAGAAAGTCAAAGTCAATGGCTTCAATAAAGCTGTCCTGTGTAAAACGCGTTTTGGCATGCCTTTTAAATTCTGAAATATTTGAATCCAGCCAGATTGGTTTTCCCAGATCAAATTCATAGCACACTTCCTCAATTGCATGAAAAATCTTATGGGTTCTTGTTTCTGTTGTCTCGTCTGTAATTGTTGTATCTTTCAGAAGGTGATTATCCTTCATCATTTTAAACCAAATTCTCATTTTTCTTTTTTTCTCCAGAACTCTTCCTGCCGGTTTTTATTTTTTCTCCGCTGACGGTTTGTTTCATACATTAAAAGTGATGCAGAAATGGCAGCATTTAATGATTCCACTTTTCCTTCCATTGGAATTTTGATATAAGTGTCTGCCAGATTCGCGATCTCATCGGAAAGTCCATTTCCTTCATTTCCAATCATAAAAGCAGTCGCCATACAATAATCCGGTTCATCATATTGCATTGTTCCTTTTAAGTGCGCCGCATAAGTTTTCACTCCTGCTTCCTTTAATTGCAGTACGGTCTCCGGCAGATTGCCAGAAATATAAAATGGCATCCGGTAAATGCTTCCCATCGTGGATCGGATTGTTTTCGGATTAAACAGATCCACGGTTGTCTGATTCATGATCACGCCACTAATTCCTGCACCTTCGCCTGTGCGGAGCATAGTTCCAAGGTTTCCTGGATCCTGGATGCTTTCTAAGATCAGAAGATGTGTTTTGTCTCCCTTTAACAGGTCTGTAAGCTCATACTCCGGTTTTTTCACGATGCACAAAATTCCCTGTGGTGTCTGTGTGTCCGAAACAGTCTTAAAAACAGAATCTGAAACCACCTCGTAATTTACATCTTTTAACAGCTCTCCTCTTTCCTCTAAAAAGCTCTCCGAAACATAAACCTGTCTGCACCATTCCTTTGGCACTTCCTGGAACATCTTTCTTCCTTCCACCACAAAAACGCCCTGCTCGTTCCGCGCCTTTGCTTTTTTATTTAAAAGTATCAGATTCTTTATCTGCTGATTGGCTGTGCTTGTTATCATTTCCTTCTCCATTTTCCTGCATATTGTTATGAACAACAAACTCCACGAATCGTAATCCGCGGAGTTTGTTTTATAATGTCTATACTATTTCTATATACGTTTCTATTAGATGGACAGGTCTTTTGCGATCTGATACTGATAATCTGAAACGCTCTTCTGCATTGCAAGAGCTTCATCAATATCAAAATCAACGAAATCGCCATGACGGTATCCAACGACACGGTTGCTCTTTCCATCGCAAAGAAGATCTACTGCAAGTGCTCCCATCATAGAAGCATAAACACGGTCTTTTGCTGTTGGAGAACCACCACGCTGCATATGTCCTAAAATCGTAGCACGGGTCTCGATACCTGTTGCTGCCTCGATACGTTTTGCCATACTTGCTGAATGTCCAATACCTTCAGCATTCACAATGATATGGTGTTTTTTACCATGCTTACGTTTCTCAATAATATTATTTACAAGTCTCTGCTCATCATAATCATATTTTTCCGGAAGTAAAATATCTTCTGCTCCGTTTGCAATACCACACCACAATGCAATGTAGCCGGCGCCACGTCCCATAACCTCGATAATAGAGCATCTTGCATGGGAAGTTGAAGTATCACGTACCTTATCGATCGCTTCCATTGCTGTATTAACAGCTGTATCAAATCCGATCGTATATTCTGTACATGCAATATCAAGGTCGATCGTGCCTGGAAGTCCGATCGTATTCACACCAAGAGCTGCCAGCTTCTGTGCGCCCTTGAAGGAACCGTCTCCTCCGATTACTACCATACCATCAATGCCGTGCTTCTTGCAGATCTCAGCACCTAATCTCTGTCCTTCTTCTGTTGTGAATTCCTGGCAACGGGCTGTCTGTAAGATTGTTCCACCTCGTTCGATAATATCAGCTACATCCTTTGCTTCCATGTCAACGATTTCTTCCTGAAGCAGTCCGGCATAGCCACGTTTCACTCCTTTAACTTTTAATCCTTTTACAATTGCCTCTCTTACAACTGCACGGATTGCTGCATTCATTCCAGGTGCATCTCCACCACTAGTAAGTACACCGATTGTTTTAATCTCTTTTGCCATTTTACAAGTTCCCTCCTAAAATAAAATATACCCATATTCAATAAACTGCATTTTCCAGATACAGTTATTTTTTTACTAATCTATCTTATTTTAATCTCTTTGCGTTTTCTTTTCAATGCTCTTTTCTACAACTTTTACATTGTTTTTGCCCAAAAAGTTCGTCAAATTGTTCACAATCTCGTCATTAATACAGATATTCATGCTGGCTGGAAGTCTTTTCATTGCTTTTAAGCTGGAAATGTAAATGACAACGGAATCTTTTCCGTCAGAATCATGCAGCATTCCATAAAGCTGCTGTTCCTGTTTTTCATATGCTTCCTTTGTCCCAAACTGAAGCCACAGCTCCCGTTTTACGTCATCAAACGACTGGATCTGTTCGCATATAAGTTTCCCGTTTTTTTCTTCCTCTACATTTGCCTTTCCTGTAATAAAAACTTTCTCATCTTCATTCAAAAGAGTCTGGTATTTCTCATAATCCCGTGGGAAAACAATGACCTCTACGGTTCCTACCAGATCTTCCAATGTCAAAAATGCCATTACCTTATTGTTCTTTGTATATTTGATCGTCTTTTCCGTGATCATACCGCCAACGGTAACACGCTGATTGTCTTTGATCTTGACCGTATCTGTTTCCTCGTCCAAAACAAAATCCGTCGTAAGCGCATTCGCATTTTTCCGCCATCTCGTCTCATATTCTTCCAATGGATGTCCTGTCAGATAAATGCCAAGCACTTCCTTCTCGAAGCCAAGCTTTATCTCCTTACTGTATTCTGGAAGCTGTGGCAGCTGGATCTCATAATCTTTTTTATCTTCCTCAGAAACAAGGTCGAATAACGTCATCTGACCTGACATGCCTTTTTTCTTCTCTGATGCCAGATTATCCATCATCACTGCAAAGATCGTCATCATCTGCTGACGGTTTCCATCCAGTCCATCACAGGCTCCTGCTTTGATCAGATTTTCCACTGCGCGCTTGTTCACCTCTCTGCTGGCGACGCGTTCCAGAAATGTCTGCAATGTCTTATATGGACCGTTTTGCTGCCGTTCTTCTATGATCAGGTCCACAACCGGTCGTCCAATGCTCTTGATCGCATAAAGCCCATAGCGGATATCCGAACCAACTGCTGTGAATGCGCCTTCCCCTTCGTTGATATCCGGCGGAAGCACTTTGATCCCCATCTGTCTGCATGTAAAAATATACTCGGAAACTTTTCTAGCATTGTCAATGACAGAAGTCATCAGTGCTGCCATAAATTCAACCGGGTAATAATATTTAAAATAAGCTGTCTGATAGGAAACGACCGCGTATGCTGCTGCATGGGACTTGTTAAATGCATACTTTGCAAAATCTACCATGGAATCGTAAATCTTATTTGCTGCCTGCTCACTGATCCCGTTTGCAATGCATCCCTTAATCCCCTGTTCTTCATTTCCATAGACAAAATTCTGGCGCTCTGCATCAATGACATACTGTTTCTTCTTACTCATGGCACGGCGGATATTATCTGCCTGTCCCATTGTATATCCTGCAAGCTCCTGCACGATCTGCATAACCTGCTCCTGGTAAACAATACAGCCATACGTAGGCTCTAAAATCGGTTCTAATTCTTTACATTCATAAGTAATGCTGTCCCGTTCATTTTTTCCCTTAATATATTTTGGAATAAAATCCATTGGACCCGGACGGTAAAGTGAGATTCCGGCAATGACATCTTCTAAACTCTGCGGCTTTAACTCCTTCATGAAGTTTTTCATTCCCGCACTCTCTAACTGGAATACCCCTTCTGTTTTTCCGGTTCCGATATAATCCAGTACATTTTTATCATTATAATCGATCAAAACTGCGTCCGGATCTGTATGGTCATTATAGTCAATATGATTGACATCGATTTTTATCCCATGGTTTTTCCATACAAGCTTTGCCGCATCCTTGATCACTGTCAGAGTCCTCAGTCCAAGGAAGTCCATTTTCAACAGACCAAGCTCCTCGATCGTTGTCATAATAAACTGTGTTGTGATCGTGCCATCTGATGCCCGCGACAACGGAACATATTCATCCATTGCCTTCTGTGAGATCACGACGCCGGCTGCATGCATAGAAGTATGTCTTGGCAGACCTTCTAACCTTTTTGACATATCGATCAGCGTATGGACAGATGCATCCGATTCATACATACCACGCAATTCCGGATTCATCTGCAATGCTTTTTCGATCGTAATATTTAACTCATTCGGGATCATTTTGGCGATCGTATCGCAGAAGCTGTATGGCAGATCCATAACGCGTCCAACGTCACGGATCACACCCTTTGCTGCTAACGTACCAAAGGTAACGATCTGCGTTACACAGTCTTTTCCGTATTTTTCCACAACATAGTCGATAACTTCTCCACGCCGTTCGTAGCAGAAGTCAATATCAATATCGGGCATCGTAACTCGTTCCGGATTTAAAAAACGCTCAAACAGCAGGTTATACTTCATTGGATCGATATTCGTGATACCTGTTGTATAAGATACCAGACTTCCTGCCGCACTTCCTCGCCCCGGTCCGACCGGAATGTCATGCATTCTCGCATAATTAATAAAATCCCAGACGATCAGGAAATAATCCACATACCCCATTTCGCGGATAACATTCAGCTCATAGTCAAGCTTTGGACGCAGCTGTTCCTGTGTCTTCGGATATCGCTTTGCCAGACCTTCGTGACACAGCTTATTCAGGTAAGTCCAGGAGTCATATCCTTCTGGCACTTCAAAATGTGGCAGCTTTGTTACACCGAATTCAATTTCGACATGACAGCGGTCCGCGATCTTTTGCGTATTGTCGAGAGCCTGCTGTGCATATGGGAAAAGACGTCTCATCTCTTCTTCTGATTTCACATAATACTGGCCGCCTTCATAACGCATACGGTTTTCATCCGCCAGCTTCTTTCCTGTCTGGATGCAAAGTAAAATATCGTGAGCTTCGGCGTCCTCTGCATAAGTATAATGCACGTCATTTGTCGCTACTAACTCGATTCCGGTATCGCCACTTAACCGCAGCAACTGGGTATTTACTGTTTTCTGCTCCGGGATCCCATGATCCTGTAATTCCAGGAAGAAATTGCCCTTTCCAAAGCAGCTTTCATATTTGTATGCAATTTCCTTTGCTTCTTCATAAAGTCCGCGCACCAGATAACGCTGCACTTCTCCTGCAAGGCAGGCACTCAGCGCAATGATCCCCTCATGATATTGCTGCAGCACTTCCATATCAACACGCGGCTTATAGTAGTAGCCATCTACAAATCCCTTGGAAACGATCTTCATCAGATTCTGATATCCCTGATTGTTCTCGGCCAGTAAAACCAGATGATAATAGCGGTCCTCACCATGGGACTGTTCCCTGTCAAACCGGGAATTTGGTGCCACATAGACCTCACAGCCTAAAATCGGATTGATCCCTGCTGCTTTTGCTGCTTTATAGAAATCAATGACACCAAACATCACCCCATGATCCGTGATAGCTGCACTGTTCATTCCAAGCTCTTTGACTCTGGAAACATATTCTTTTATTTTGTTCGAGCCATCCAGAAGTGAAAATTCCGTATGAACATGAAGGTGTGTAAATGCCATTTTTTTCCTCTTTCCTTTATCGATATATTATTTGCCAAATTTTTTGATCTGCGCTTCTAAGAATGTCGGGTCTTCAAAATAGTTGATCTTCATGGCAGCCTTTACTTCGCTTAATGTCTGTGCAGCTGCCTCAGCTGCTACTTCACTGCCCTTCTTTAAGATCTCATAAACGCCCTCAATGTTCTTCTCATACTCCGCTCTTCTTGCACGGATCGGGCTTAACTCTTCCTGAAGCACATTATTCAAGAACTTCTTCACTTTGACGTCGCCTAATCCACCGCGCTTATAATGATCTTTTAATTCATCCAGATTTGCATATTCCGGTAAATATTCCGCGAAATGTCCCTCGTTGCTGAATGCATCCAGATAGGTAAATACCGTATTTCCTTCGATTTTACCTGGATCTTCAATACGGATATGGTCAGGGTCTGTGAACATAGACATTACTTTCTTCTTTACATCTGCCTCAGATTCTGACAGGTAAATGCAGTTTCCTAAAGACTTGCTCATCTTTGCCTTTCCGTCTATTCCCGGCAGTCTTAAGCATGCTTTATTGGAAGGGAGTAAAATTTCCGGATCTACTAAAGTCTCTCCATAAACAGAATTAAACTTGTGTACGATCTCTTTTGTCTGCTCTAACATTGGGAGCTGATCCTCTCCAACCGGAACGGTAGTTGCCTTAAATGCAGTGATATCTGCTGCCTGGCTGATCGGGTAATTAAAAAATCCCATTGGGATGCTTGTCTCAAAATTACGCATCTGGATCTCTGCTTTTACAGTTGGGTTTCTCTGCAGACGGGATACCGTCACAAGGTTCATATAGTAAAATGTCAATTCTGTCAGTTCTGCGATATGGGACTGGATAAAAATATTAGATTTTGCAGGATCAATCCCTACAGATAAATAATCCAATGCTACTTCCATAATATTGTCGCGGATCTTTGCAGGATTATCTGCATTATCTGTCAGAGCCTGTGCATCTGCGATCATAATAAAAATCTTGTCAAATTCTCCCGAATTCTGTAATTCCACTCTTCTTTTTAAAGAGCCGACATAATGTCCTACATGAAGCTTTCCTGTTGGTCTGTCACCTGTTAAAATAATTTTTGCTTTTTTATTTTCCATAATTAACATATCTCCTTATTTCATTACGAACCGTTCACTGTTTAACGCATCTATGAGCTATTATATAATGTTCTAATCTAACATGCAAGGGCGCATTCGCGTGGCTTGATGGCATTTTTCTCATTCCTCTTTTTCAAAAGGTCAGGATGAAAAGCATGTGCTTCCAGACCTTTCGATCCTCAAATCTTATAATAAAAAAAGACCATTGAGAAAAATTTTGGAACATACCAGTTTTTTCTGCAATGGTCTTTTATTTTAAATAATTATAATTCTTAGTTTTCCTTTGGAAGAATGATGTTTAATACCAAAGCAACTACAGCTGCAGGAACGATTCCGGATCCACCGAAAATAAGCTGTAAGGTATCTGGAAGCATTCTTAAGATGTCACTGTTTGCTCCAAGTCCATAACCAAGTCCAAGTGCAACGGAAACAATGGTAATATTTCTGCCGCTTAACTCTTCTTTGGTGATCAGCTGGATACCGCTGACTACGATAGATGAGAACATCATAACTGCGGCTCCACCAAGAACACTCTGTGGCATGATAGAAATCAGTGCTGCAAGTTTTGGGAAAAGACCGCAAAGGATCAGCACACCTGCTCCGCAGGCAAGAGCCATTCTGTTTACAACCTTTGTCATCGTAACAAGTCCAACGTTCTGACTGAAGGATGTATTTGGCAATACACCAAAAAGTGCTGCAAGGGAAGATCCAAGTCCGTCACAGATCACACCACCGGAAAGCTCCTTATCTGTTGCCTCTCTTCCAAGACCACCTTCCATAACTCCGGAGATATCACCAATTGTTTCTACTGCAGTTACAATAAACATGATCAGAACCGGAACAATTGCGCGCACATCAAACACCGGTTTTACTGGCATTACTTTCGGAAGTGCAAACCATGCTGCGTCCCTTACTTTGTCAAAATTCAATACCCATGCTTTTGTATACTCAACACCCTCTGCTGTTACGCCGGTTGTTGGAAGGATCATTCCTAAGATAAAGCATAAAATATATCCTGCTACAATACCGATCAGAATAGAAGATGAGCTTGCCATTCCCTTTGCGAAATGCTTCACTCCAAGAATAATGATCAGTACTACTAAACCGATAAATAAATTTTCCATTGAGCCATAATCAGCTGCTGAAGAACCACCTCCAAAAGAGCTGACACCGACACTGATCAGTGAAAGACCAATAGAAAGTACTACTGTTCCGGTCACAACTGCCGGGAAAAATTTACGAAGCGGTTTTAAGAAAAATCCTAAAACACCTTCAAACAGACCGCCAATGATCGAAGCTCCCATGATCGCACCATAAGCGATCACGCCTCCGCCCATCACACCGGCAACACTTTTAAATACCCCAATAAATCCGGAGCTTGTTCCCATAATGATCGGCACACGTCCACCAACCGGTCCGATAGAGAAAAGCTGGATCAAAGTAACAACACCTGCAATGATCATTGCATTCTGTAATAACTCGACATAAACCTCTGCAAAATCAGATGCTGCACCGATTCCACAGACTCCGCAGATCACGATCAAAGGGGTTAAATTTCCGACAAACATTGCCAGAACATGCTGTAAGCCACAGATAATGGCGTCCGGCCATGGGATTCTTCCATCCATCTCATAAGGAGATGTGTATTCTTTTGTTTTTTTCATCTTTTAAACTCCTGTACTTTTACTCCGTTTCTTACATTCTGTACTAATATTTCTGCACAGAAAAAGAATCTGACTATAAATCGTTAGAAGTATAGCACAGATTCTCCCTATCTGGAAATCATTATTTTTAATAAATTTTATCGCTATGGCTTATAGATAATTCATAAAAATTCATGATTAAAACCAGAGGCTGTGTCGGCAGATTACATCAAGGAAAATTTCCAGGCTTCGTTGTGCAGGACATTCCGATGAGCCTCTGAAAGCAAAAAGTGTGTCAGCAATAGCTTTCACACTTTTTTGAGTCTCATCTCCATTGCACAGAGATGCCTGGAAATTTTCCTTGATGTAATCTGCCAATTTACGTTTTGAAACTGACTTTTAAGTCTATGCGATACATATATCATCATAAAAAAAGTACGCTTGTGACATTGTGATCGTTACTGCTCACTCATCCCTCGTTCCAGTAACGATTCGCAGACTCATTTTAACTTTTTATTGTCAGAATATTTTATATCATTATAATAACAGTTTCTTCCACAGCCCCTAGGAAAAATAGCGGACTTCATTTTTCTCTGATAGTCCACCTCACTATCAGAACTATTTAACAATTCTAATGCCTTCTTAAGCTGTCGGATATCTTGCTCCATAAAATTTGTATAATTCCCGCGCCCGACCAGCTTCAGATGTGTAATTCCAATCTGCTGCATCTGATAAAGCGCGCAGAGTCCGCAGCCGGTACTGCCGGTAAGATAGCCATCCTCGTCATAAGGAATCTCCTTCTCGTCTGCTTCATTGTACCTGTCCGTAAAAGTCTGTCTTAAATTTTTTTCCTCTGGGTACAGATTGCCAAGTTCATAAGGCACTCTGCACAGATGTGTCAGCTCATCGCAATGCATGGAATTGCAGAAAGCACCGGAAAAGTGGCAGAGTTCATTTAAAATGAACGCTTCATACTCTTCCGGTGAAATACGCATTCTTTTTATGTGTGAAATACAGCTCTGCATATCATCCAGTGAATTTTTCCGGTGAAAGATCACACGCTGAATATCAAACGGCAGCATCTGTTCTAACATAATGCGGTTTACTTCTGCCATTTCACCGCTTAAGTGAATGCCACATTGAATCTTTTGCTGCCTGAGATACACGATCAACGCGGGATCTGCAATAATGAAATTTTTAAACCCTGCCTGCATACACTGTGTAATGATCTCTGCGATCATCGGATACTGTTCCTCTGTGTAATACAGGGAATTAAAGGTCAGCTTCACCGGCTTTCCATAATAGTCCACCATCTTTTTTAAGATCTGAAGCTCACTCATCGAGCCGATCTGTACATTATAATAAAGCACTTCCCTGCGATTTAACGGATTCATCACTCCGTATTTTTTTGCCCAGGAAAATGGTACATAACCGCAGAAAAATTCATCTGCTCCGGCCTTTACAAATCTTTCATATTCATCAATACTTCCTAAGCCTGCAACGATCTGCATCTGTTAAAGTTCCACCTTTTCTATCTCACAGGTATGCGTCTTTGTCTTTTTGTCATAATTAATTCCACAAAGAAGCAATTCTCCTTTGTAATCTTCTAATGCTTT
>CAKRLC010000077.1 GCA_934358955.1 uncultured Roseburia sp.
TTTCAGCAACTCTGATATCTTATCACATTCAGTGTTGTTTGTCAACAACTTTTTTATTTTTCTTTTTCAACTCTTTCGAGCTGATGTGTTGTCGTTTTCGACAGCTTTGATATTTTATCAAATGCATTTCGCTTTGTCAAGAACTTTTTTATTTTTTCTTTTCAAAGGCTTGTGTCGTTCGCGACAGCTCATTAATAATATCAAAGCCCACTATAT
The DNA here is from genome assembly GCA_934358955.1 of uncultured Roseburia sp. Lineage (GTDB taxonomy): Bacteria > Bacillota > Clostridia > Lachnospirales > Lachnospiraceae > Roseburia. The sequence goes on from CAKRLC010000077.1 coordinate 217, forward strand.
TTGTCAACAACTTTTTTGATATTTTTACAATTTTCGCTTTTCTTCTCACTCGCAAAGTTAAATTCCACCCCTCTGTGGAATTTAATCTTATTAAAAAGGATGTGCCTTGGCACATTCTCGCGCCGAGCGCGGTCGCTTGCGACAACCTACATCTTTGCGCGAGTGCGCATCATTAGCGCGTTAGTGCCTTTTCATAACCATTTGCTTTTTCAGTCTCTACAAAATACAGCTTTAATTTTGCAATGTTATTCATGCATCCTAAAATTGTTCGATTATCTTTTCCAGCTCGGCACAGTATTTTTTAGCTTCTTCATATTTTCCTGATTTAAGAGCAAAAGACACTCTGTTCTCTGCTTCTTTCTTCTTCTGTTCCAATTCCAGATAGTCTTTGTCAAAGTGATCTGCATAGATCATTTTACGGAATTTACGGATACTCATTTTCCGCAGCTTTTTATCTTCTACCCAGAGAACATAGTCCATGCAATTTGCTACCATATAAAAATCATGCGAAACCATCAACACGGCTCCCTGATATTTCTCAAGTGCATCCTCTAATGCCAGCTGGGCATACGTATCCAAATGGCTCGTCGGTTCATCCAGTAATAATAAATCAACATTCAACCTTGCAATTTTTGCCAGCTGCAATAGATTTTTTTCTCCTCCGGACAGATTTTCCACGCGGTTATAAACAAGTTCTCTTTCAAATCCATACGTTTCCAGATATTCTTCCAGTTCTTCCGCCTTTTCAAATCCGGCTTCCTCAAAATTCTTCCATACCGTTTCTTTTTCACGGAAGACTTCTCCATGCATCTGTGAAAGATATGCTTTTGTTATATCCGGATCCAGAACGATCGATGATTTCTCATTTTTATTAATATCACGCAAAATCGTTGTTTTTCCGGTACCATTTGGTCCTACGATCGCTACCTTTTCATGATTTTTTAATGCAAAGCTTACTTCTTCCAGAATCTTTCTTTCAAAGGAAACACTATAATTTTCCACGCGCAGAATTTCCCTATCCTGCTTGGTTTCCTCTTGCGAAACCCCATCTGTATTTTCCTGTTCCAGCTGAGCTTTTGTATACAGACAAATTGCCGGTTGTTTAATGTCAACAAATGGCGATTTTGTTTTTCTTGCTTCCAGACGTTCTAATAAGGAAACTCTTGCTTTTAAGGTTCTGCCCTTTGTTGCATTATCCACTTTCGTTGCCTCATTACGCAAACGCTCCACAAGCTTTTTGTTCCGCTCGATTTCTTCCATATCTGCCGCTGCCAGCTCCTGCTGTTCAATTTTCATTTGCAGCAATGCAAAATTATACTCTGTATAATTGCCATCGAATTCCTGCATCTCTGTATTTTCCAGATGAAGAATTTTATTGAAGCAGTGATTCAGCAGATAACGGTTATGCGTAATAACAAGAAGTGTCCCTTTATGAGAATTGATCAGATTCTTTAATGCATTCAGATGCTCAAAATCAAGGAACACATCCGGCTCATCCATAATAATGCATTTTGGACTGATCATCATTTCACGGATAACCTGGACAAGCTTAAACTCACCACCACTTAAGGTCGTCAGGAGATGATTTTCATAATCCTGCAGATTTGCTGTTTTCAACCTTTTTCTGATATTGCTTTCGTAAAAATCACCGTCAATCGACTGAAACTCATCCATAACCTGCTGGTACTGTTCCATAAGCTCATCAAGATTTTCTGATGTTGCCATCTCATCACAAATTCTGTTTATCTCATTTTGAAGTCTTATAAACTCCTCACTCAGATACTCAAAAACCGTGACCTCTTTTTCATCCTCCTGCAAATAGAACTGACTGACAAACCCAATTCTTCCCGGCACATCCACAATCAGCTTTCCATCATACAAAAATTCTTCCGGATGAAGAATCATATCTGCCAACGTGCTTTTTCCTGTTCCGTTCGTTCCGATAAATGCACAATGCACATCATCCTCTAATGTAAATGATATGTCGCGATATAGGTCCTTCTGCGGAAAGGAATATGATAATTTTTCTGCTTTGATCATATTTTACTATCCATTCTTTTCTTCCATAACTAATAGTTACATTTTTCAGAGTCTTTTTCTTTTCTGACAACCGGTATTGTAACATATCTATATGTTCGCCACAATGCAAAAACTCCCTGTGCCGGATTTTCTTTTATCCGTACAGGGAATTTCTATTCCATCTGATTTAATCTTCGCTTATGATATCGGCATCGGCGTCTGCGCCAGAATGGATATCACCGCAATTGCCAGCAAAATTATCACGATTGTAATTACTGCTATTATGATCTTCTTTTTCATGAACCTCACCTCTCCTTCCTTATTCAAATACCTTTTGCAATACATGGATCAATTCCTCAATAACAATCGGTTTCGATAAAAATCCATTCATACCACATGCCAACGCCTTCTTCCGATCCTCATCAAAAGCGTTTGCGGTCATCGCAAATATCGGAATCTGAGCTAACGCAGCATTATCCAATGCCCGGATCTGTCTCGTTGCTTCATATCCATTCATGATCGGCATCTGAACATCCATGAGCACCAGCTGATATTTTTCCGGATCAGAAGTCTTCACTTTTTCTACTGCTATTGCACCGTTTTCTGCAATGTCAACCCTGAATCCATACTCTTTAAGGATCTCCATTGCGATCTCACGATTCAATTCATTATCCTCAACAAGCAGTATACATTTATCCCTAAAATCCACTCCGGCTCCAGGAAGAATGCTTTCCTTCTCCAATGTTTCTTTTTGTCCAAGCGCTGACAGTAACGTTTCCCGCAGATCAGACATGAACATCGGCTTTGCACAGAAAGCTGTCACACCGGCAGCTTTTGCCTCTACCTCTATTTCTGACCAGTCATATGCGGTCAGGATAATAATTGGCGTGTCATCTCCCAGACTTCGGATCTGCCTTGTCACTTCAATACCATTCATATCCGGCAGGCGCCAATCTATGATGTATGCCTTAAAAGCATCACCTAATTCCAGAGACTGTCTTGCACGAAGCACAGCCTCCTTTCCGGAAAGTGTCCATTCAGAACGCATTCCTACTTTTACCAGCATTTTTGTTACACTGTCACAGGTATTGAAATCATCATCCACTACCAGTGCTTTTAGTCCTTCAAGTTCAACAATTCTTTCTACACGGCGTTTTTCATTCTGAATACGCAATGTCAGCCGGATCACAAACTCTGTCCCCTTGCCTTCTTCTGTGTGGATTTCAATGGTGCCACCCATCATTTCTATAATGTTTTTTGTGATCGCCATACCAAGTCCGGTACCCTGGATCTTACTTACTGTAGAAGTCCGCTCACGTTCAAAGGGTTCAAATATCCTCTGGGCAAAATCCTGACTCATACCGATACCATTATCCTTTACCCTGATTTCGTAAATTCCCTTATCCGCCTGTTTGCTCTGCAGCTGTCTGAGCCGGACAGAGACCACTCCACCTGCCGGGGTAAATTTGATTGCGTTTGATAATAAATTCAGCAGCACCTGATTCAATCTGGTTTTATCGCAATAAACATCCTCATCTGTAACATCCATCGCATCCATGTAAAGTTCCAGCTGTTTCGCATGTACCTGTCCACCAACGATCGTCTTTAAATCATGGAGCACATCCGACAGATTTACCTCCGCTTCCTCCAAATGGATCCTGCCGCTCTCAATGCGGCTCATATCCAACACATCATTGATCAATGACAGCAAATGATTGCTGGAAGAAAGAATTTTCCCCAGATAATCCCGAACCTTTTCCCGATCCTCAATATTGCTCACAGCCAACGTCGCAAATCCAATAATTGCATTCATCGGAGTCCTGATATCATGCGACATATTGGAAAGAAATGTGCTTTTGGCCCGTTTTGCTGTTTCTGCTGCATGAACCGCTTCGGAAAGTGCCTGATTTACCTGTTTATCCGACGTTCTGTCTGACATGACCAGGATATATTTCTTTTTCCCTTCCACATTGCTTCCCATAGCAACAATATGAAACCAGCGCCACTCCCCTGTTTTCTGATGAACATATTCAAAATCCCATTCCTGCTGTTCCTCTTCAAAAAGTCCGGTAAGGTAGTCTGATTTATTGGCTGTATAGTCTTTAAAGTTCAACTTTTCCATGACATGGATATCCTGCTGCACTTCTTCCACCGTAATGCCCAGCAGCTTTTCTATATTAGGGCTGACATAATCTGCCTTATGAGTCTTTGCATCCAGCATCAGGAAAACATCATCCACATTCATGGAAAGCTTTTTAAACAGCTCATCCCGATATAGGATCTCCGTATCCTTTTTCTTTAACCTTGACTTATTTTCCCAGAGAATCATTACAATAATAACAGCAGCTACGCTAAGTATTATGCCACCGATTATCAGCATGGTGCTAAACTGCAGCTGATTCATACTGGCATTAACAATATCTGACGGGACAATTCCGAGCAGTATCCAATCCTGTATTCCCGTTGCTTCATAGGTTAAATAATATCTTTTCTCTCCTAAGCGCAAAAGTGCAGCCCCGGTATTTCCCTCCTGGAAATCATTTGTCAATGATTTGATCTCTTTTTCCGTAAGATCTGAATATTCCCTTAAAATTGCCAGAAAATTATAAACTGTTTCACTCGGATCTGCTGAATCATCAATGACTACCCTGCCATCCGAACGTATTACATAGCAGCTGGCATTTTCATCAAAAGCGTCACTGTCAAATACTTTTATAATGTCGGCGTTATAATAAGCGATCGCAATCGCATCATATTGGAATCCCTGATAGGTTCCATACACCTCAGGGCATGCAAATACAAGCATTTGTGGTTTTCCTGGAAGTGCAGCATTCATTACAATATCATTTCCCTGTGTGATCTGCTCCTCTAAGTTCCCCTGTAAGCCAAGGTACCCCTTTTCACCGGTTACCGTCATATAATTTCCCTCAGAAGAGAGAAAGTAAAAATTTGAACATGCCGTTTCCTTCTGTACCTCGTCGATATATTCACAAATATCTTTTTCACTGGAAGTATTCTGCAAATACTTTGTCCACATATGCAGATAGGTTAAATTCTTGTTAACCAGTTCCTGCAATGCACTGTCTGACTGATGAAAAATCTCCGTCAGATGTGAAACACTCTCCTGATAAACCGTCTTAGACACAAAATTATAATATTGAACACTCACTGCAACGATTCCAATGAACAGAATCATAACAGTGACTATCATTTTCAGCCGTTTTTTTATAAATCTTTTCTTTCTCTCCACATAACGTTTCACGTCCGTCATTTTTTTATTACCTCATTGTTTTCGAACAATCCTTATAAAACAGCCTGCCTATGCATATACAAAAAAAGGGAACAGCCGATATATGTTCGAACTGTCCCTTTCAATCTACATTCCGCGGAGCATTACTGTCAAAGTCTCCTGTTCATCCGTACTTCATTCATTTTCACTTATATCAGATTCATAATATCATAGGCAACTACTTTTGTCACATTATTTTTTGTGATGATATCAAATTTGCCAAATCGATTGCATGCTGCAAATACCAGCCATCCTCATCTTCATCTGCCTCAACAAATTCTACATACTCATTTAGCAATGCCAACTGAATATCCCGTCTGTATTGCTGGTAACCAGGTTTATGATCCAGCTTTTCATACACTTTATTTAAAAATAGTTCCTTCTGCTGTTCCTTCATGAAGAATGGAAATGTTGCTCTGTCTTCTGTCGCATGCGCGATAAAACGAGCCAGATCAAGTGAATACGGCATAATTCCGCCAAATCCCCAATCAATGATGTATACCGTTCCATTCTGTTCGATCGCATTAAATTGTAAAAAGTCACCATTGGCAAGTGTTCTCGGACATGTTTCCTGCCTTTCCATAAATAGTTTGTATGCAGGAGCAATTTGTGGATTATCCTTTATGCACTCATATCTTCTGTGGATACGTTCAAGATATTCCTCAAATCTGTCCACATCCTCACTTCCCCAATACTGGTTTTGGATCGTTGAAATACTGTCTGCCGCAGCGCAGGCCAATTCGTCGGTCATATCACGCAAATCCTGTCCCTCAACATTTTCCAGCATGATCCAGAAATCTTTTCCTTCCGTATCACTTCCCAACAGTTTTGGCACATTAAGATCTTTTCCCTTCAGATATCTTAAGTAATTATTGTACTCGCGTAATTCAACCCTTTTGATAATTTTTGTTTCCCCGGAATCGTAAATCTTATATGTATCGTATGCACGAAATTCATCTGGTTTAGTCCCATATCGCTCACATAGTTGAAACACGTCCGTTTCTTCCCCTGCTCCGGCAATTCTTCTGCATATTTGAGATATATTTTCATCCATTACAATGGTTTCATAAATACCTATTTCCATCTTGGTCCTCCGTAGAGTTTCTATTATAATTTTTCTGTTCTGTATTGTGATAATCCACAAGAATTTTGTCCAGTGTAAAGGATTTCATCTCAGCAAATCAGACAAGTTGTATTCTCCTATCCAAATCTTTTTTGAATAACGAGACCTTGTCTGTTCAAATATCTATATTAAAGTGTCTCATACATTGCTTTTAATTCTTCCAGAATCTTCTCCTTTGTTCTGCCAACCAGCCCCAACTGTTTAATATCCACACTTTCATTTTTCATACGCTGGACAAACTCTTGAATATCGGCATAAACTCCTTGGGGAGCCACTACCTTGGCGGTGGGATCAATCAACTCCGTCAGACGGAAAACATCATTCTTATGTTTCTTGATATTTTTGCTATCAACGTGTTCTCCTGCGGCCTTACGATCTGTCAAATCCATCCACGCTTTTGCCTTAAACGGAATCAAATATGCCGCATCCAAGACAGTCACTCCATCAACGGTGACTTTCCCCTGCTTCAAAAATTCATAGTAATCATCGTCCAAAAGAATAGCAGACAGACTTGAAATATCTTCGTCCATTGGTAACGGTGTTAGCACTGCATCTTCTGGAAGTTGAATAGCTTCCAGTTTTCGAGTGAAAAGTTCAATCATCGCAGGATACTGATTTGTAATTGGCTGACTAAACCGATAAAACTGCAGTACTCCCGAACTTTTATTGCAATGCTCATAACCCGCCTGTTTTACATATTCCCAGAATTTCTTTCCAAAATTTGCGTCAACTGCTTCTATAATCAAAACAAGGTCAATATCCTTTGTCGCACGGAAGTCCAGTCCTTCCTCCGTCATCAGAATGTCACACGCAGTTCCACCAATGATAGCATATTGTTCTTCACTACCCTTGAACCATTCCTTAAAACTGTCAATTCCTGTAACCATCTATTTTCCTCCACAGTTCATTCAGCATTTCTTCCACTGCTTCTTCAACTCGTTCATCCGCATCTTCTCTCAATGCCAAAGCCAATGAAAGTTCATCTACAACATTTCGCCTAGACAATTTTCGTGGATTGTATCTCCACATCTCTATAGCCACTTGCACCTGCGAATTCTGCAAGCTATTGGTCATAACATCTTTCCATTGAGAGATTCTTTCTGCCGCGTAACATCTGACATTCGGTGCGTTCAGCATGGAATACTCTGCCAATGCCGAATATCCGCTTTCCAACAGCTCTGTTCCCACCAATTCTTTCGGAATATAAACCGTTCGTTTTATTGGATTCAGCAACTTATCTCCTGCTTTTTGGAACAGTATTCTTGGAGAATCCTCAGAGTACAGAATTCTCTGCACACCTACTTTCCTGATATGCAGCAATCCCATTTCTTCAAGCTGTCTCGATGCCCTTGATATAGAAGTAGGTGTCAGTTCCAAGTCCTTTGCAGCCTGACTTGTTGATAATTCCTGTGTGCCTCCATAAATGAAATGCAGTAGAAGCATCTGCGCCGATGGAAGTATTTCTTCCCGTGGTATTTTTTCCGCGCTGCACCGTTCCTGCAAATACACTGCCATAAAGGGCAAATATATTTGCTTTCCGTCTACAATAAAAGGAATCTTCTCACGGATCAAATATTCTTTCTGGCGATAGCTAAGTTCTTTTAGCACCAGCACAATAGGCAAGTTCTCATTATTCTGTATCCGAGCAATATGCTTTTTCAGTACTTCAATCTGCTCTAGTTCTGTCTTAGGATAAAGAAAAATCATCTTCTGCTCATTCATAGACACCATCTGTAAGCAATATCTTGTGGCTATAAAATTGGGCAAATGCTTAAACTCTACATTCTCATAGGTAACCTTGATTCCAAGAACTTTATCGAGATATTCCATGTCATCACCTGCAATCTTAACTCTTTTTTCGCATTATAACTCTTTTTGAGTTAAGATACAATATTTAAGTTAAGAACAATTAAAAATCAACATTATTAAAAATCATTTTCACAAAAAAGCCCGATGTAGTATGAGCATTACACCCACACTGTACCTTCTAAGACACCACACTAAACTTGTTTGCCTGATCAGCTAAGATGACATCAGCAATCACCTGCGCTACAAGCTTGGATCCAAGCTCATTTGGATGGCAGCCATCCTCAGCAAAGATATCCTGCTTAGCTGCTTCCTCATAGAAGCACTTGCCTACATCGGCAATCAAAGCATCGTTCTGATTGGCAGCCTCATGATAAGCATCATACATCTTCTGATACATCTCATCATAATCCATACCAAAGGATTTCAGCTGCTTGCCGCCCTTCTGATAAGCCCAGGTGGCATACAGAACCGGTACTGCTCCGTTGGCACGAATTCGCTCGCACAACAGTGCAGTGTTATTCAGGAAGCTTTCCCTGGAAGTAATCGGGCCGTTGCTCATCTCCTGGAGAATCACATAGTCCCATTTTTCATTCTCCAGAGCCGCCTGCGTCATTCCTCCCATCTTGGTGCCAGGATTCAACTGCTCGGCAAGACGCGCTCCACCACGTGTGTGCTGAACCACTTCGGCATCTATTAAGTTGGCCAGGGTTTCTGGCATGTTGTTTGCAAAAGTAAAACTATTGCCAAGCATTAACACTCTCATATTTTTATACCTATAAACCCCTCTCTCCCCGCCAGGATACTGTCGATCACAGATTTTTGCCCCGCTCTGAATGAATCATATCCAAACAAAATTTTTAATGCCTGTTCTTGAGCATGGTATTCTGCCTCTCCCTATATCTTCTCTGGTAATAATCCATAGTCCTATAATCTATCACATCCTTCATCTGCCGGATCATAACAGGATTATCAATTAGTGGACGCAGTTCTTCCCTTAAGCCCAATGCCACATCGTCATTTTTAACAAAAAATCCTTTCCCGGATTCTAATAGGAAATGTACCGGCATAGCAAGAATTTTCTTTAAATGATCTTTATCTGAAATATCTTTATACTTCTGTAATGTCATATTTTTATCAAGATCTTTCCAGTTTGTTCCAGTTGAGAAAAATTCTTTCCAGCTTGAAAGGAGCTGTTTTTCTGATACTTCCATCAGCACATCCGAGTTATTATAAAATGCCATAAGCACAGGCATCTTATATACCTTTGACATGTTCGTGTTTTCGAGCAGGCTGATAAATTCTCTTCCAATTCCTTTGTAAAATTCTACTTCTATTTGACTTAGTTCTCCCAAATCATTGAGAAACTCCAGATATCTTTTAAATGGATTATCTTTTGAGTGCGTGATTGCGGTTTCATAAATATTATCATCCATATATGTAAACAGATCCAGCCTTGTCGGACGCTTTCCTAGCAGATCTTTTACCCTGAAATATTCATTGATTATCTGATCCTTAAGCTTTAAATGTTTTCTATCCATTTCAGCAAAAAGATCAATCAGCTTCAGATCAAAATCCACCATACAATCATCCGGAAATCGCAAAGTGTCTGATAAATGACAGCCCTCTCTATACATGTCAGACTTTCCTTCCAGAAGGAAACGCACCCTGCCTGCTTTCTCATAATTACCAATGAAATCAAGTACAGTCAGGAACTCTTTTCCCCTGCATTTTCTAAGTCCTCTTCCAAGCTGCTGAAGGAAAATGATCGGAGATTCCGTAGGTCTTAAGAACATTACCATATCAACTGATGTGATATCAACGCCTTCATTAAACATATCCACAGAAAAAATCGCTCTTATTTCGCCATTCTTTAATTTCTGTATTGCCACATTCCGTTTCTCTGTATATTCCCCACTTGCATCACTAAATACAGCCACCGATGGTATTCCTCTTGATGAAAACTCTCTCGCCATCTCTCTTGCATGCTCCTTGGAACAACAGAATCCAAGCGCCTGCCTTGAACCATATTTGCAGTAATATTTATAAATCAACTCATATCTGTGAACATTTCCGATATAGGTTTCATTCAATTCTTTTTCATCATATCTTCCTCTTACAATATGCAGCTTTGAATAATCAGTATCATCAAAAATTCCATAGTAATGAAATGGGACAAGCATTCCCTTATTAATTGCTTCTTTTAATGAAATCTCATATGGCACATTATAATCACAGATTTCATAAATATTTCGGCCATCCATTCTCTCTGGAGTCGCTGTTAACCCTAGCAGAAACTGCGGCTTAAAATAATTAACAATTCTTTGATACTGGTCATTAACTACATGGTGGAATTCATCGATTACAATATAATTAAAATAATCTGAAGCAAAATACTTATTATTCAGGTATTCATTCCTGCCTAGTGTTGCAACCGAAGCAAAAATCACAGATTTATCCGTGCATTTACTTTCTCCGTCAAAAAAACCATAATCATCTGAATTTCTGACATTTTTAAAAGATTGTGCTGCCTGCTTTAAGATTTCTTCTCTATGCGCCACGAACAATACTCTTTCATAATCCTTTGAATCAAATGCTGCAAGATATGTTTTTCCAACGCCTGTCGCAGCCTGGACTAAGGCTCTTCCTGCCCCCTCTGCCCTGGTATTTTCCAATGCACACAAAGCCTCTATCTGTGCTCCTCTTGGTTCAAATAATGCAATATTATTTGTAGTTTCGTTATCCTGTAAATCATACCTGTCCAGATCCTTTGATACTGCCGGGCGATGCCAGTTTTTTGAATATCTTTTTAGTTCATCATCGTCTATTACTACGGAATGATGTTCAAACAGATCAAGAAATGTATTGTAAAATTTTTCATAGTTGTGAGAATCTGTTTTGCTGCTAAATCGGTAATTCCACTCAATACCAGACGTCAGTGCACTCCTTGAAATATTTGATGAGCCAATGTAGATCGTACTATAATCCTTATAATGAAACATATATGATTTTGGATGAAATGATCGATTTTTTTCATTATAAAAGCGCAGGTCTACCTGTTCCCCAAGCTTATGCTTGATAAGATATAATGCTGATGGCTGTGTTATACCAAGATAATTTCCTGTAAGGATTCTGATTTTTGCTCCCCGTTTCAACGCATTGTCAAGTTCACCAAGCAGCATCCTGACACCAGATTCCATCAGAAAAGAAACGACAATATCCACGCTATCAGCTTTTTTTAAACTATTCAGCAGCTGATAATACAGATACATCCTCTTATCCTGGCCTCCGGTAAGTGCCTCTGTCTCATATTCTATTTCATTAATATCATCTAATTCTTCTGCAGTATTAAGTTCAGCCATTTTTCCTCTCCACGGCCTGGTCTTACATCACATGTAATCCACTCTTCCTTTAATTTAACATTTTCTATATTCTGAACAAATTCATTAAACTTCTCTTCTGTAAAATCTGTAAAATACCGCCCATTTCTCTCGCCTTCAAAATCACCGTACTTAAAGGATGTATAAATGATACCATCTTTTTTTAATGCCTTTACCATTTTTCCAAACACCGCTTTAAGTTCCCTCTTTGGAAGATGAAGTATTGAAGAACAAGCCCATATTCCATCGTATTTTTCTATTTCTTCCAGTTCTTTAAATAGCATTTTTTTAACTTTTATACCGGTATAATCACTTGCAATGCGACACAATTCCTCTGAACCATCGATTGCATCAACCTCGAAATGCTGACTCAGAAAATACTTAATATCTCTTCCGGAGCCACACCCAAAATCAAGAATATATCCCTGCTCAGGCAACAATTTCTGAAAATGTTTCTGCGTGTCATAGAAATCCACATCCACTGTTGCCGCTGCAAAACTGCTGGCATTCTTATTGTAATAATCTAAAGTTTTCGTTTCACACATATCGACTCTCTATTTCCTTTTTCAGAATCACTCACAACCTGTATTTTCCCCTTCCATCCTTTGCATATGTAAGAGGATTCGCAGATACAGAGCAAAATGCCCGTGTCCCTTCATAGGTCGCCTCAATTTATCTTTATATTAGCACAAAATACATTGATCTGCATCCACTATATATCGCTCGTTTGTGTCAAGTAAACGTTGACAACTTTCTCATTGTTTTTCTTGAATGATATTCTCTTAATTTTGGGTGTATATTTCGTTCTAAATCACCGAAATATACAAATGAATTTTTGAATATAAGCCCATTGAAGGGGCTAGTTCTTCTCGTTACTCTTTGAATAACTGTTTCAGAATATCCCTAATATCTACTTTTAATTGATTATAAATTATTTTTCGTCTATACTTTGGAGTAAAGACAATGTGATATTTACACATCCATTTTGTATGTGCTA
>CAKRLC010000078.1 GCA_934358955.1 uncultured Roseburia sp.
ATAATGGATTTGGATTTTCCTTCTTTGATCGCGATCTCAAATCCGGTTGTATAAATTTCTCTGAAAGTACGCTCATCAACAACCGAATCACTTGCCATACGGCGAAGCTCCTGACTATTTGCTGCAAAGTGCTTCGGGCAGGCTGAGATTCCTTTGCTCTGGATTCCTTTTACATAAGCGGCTGCCATTTTTCCTGCGTGATATGGATCTTCGGAAAAATATTCGAAGTTACGTCCACACAGTGGGCTTCTCTTAATATTAAGTCCCGGGCCTAAAATTACATTGACATCCATCGTCACAGCTTCTTCTGCAAGTGCCACACCGATCTCTTCGCCTAATTTTTCATCCCAGCTGTTTGCGATCGTTGCTGCGGTCGGAAAACAGGTTGCAGGAAGACTCGCATTTAATCCAAGGTGATCTCCGGCGCCCGCCTGACGTCGTAATCCGTGAGGTCCATCAGACATTGCCATAGATGGAATTCCGTATTTTTCAAAATCAACCGTTTCCCATGTGTTTTTACCGGACATCATCAGTGCTTTCTCTTCCAGAGACATCTGTTTTATGATTTCCCCATATTTTAAACTCATTTTTCACTCTCCTGTTCTTTTCATCCCGACGGCACCGCTTTTGTCTGTCTCTGCCAGTTCAATCGAATCTGTTTTCTGTTCAACATCCTGATTTCAAATGCAAATGACAAATAAAGAAACCGTGCCACCATCATTTTTACGTTAATAGGATGGTAACACGGTTTTTATATGAAAAAAAAATTTTGGCATAAATGGTTGTTTTTTTTACATAAACTGCATCAGAACCTCTCTGCTTTTCCTCTGCAATCTTATCGGTCAGTTCTAATTCTTAAGCGACATCCTTCTTTAAAACACCAAGCAATACGCATGCGATCACAGAACCAACTACAAGGGCTACCAGATATAAAAGTGGATTTCCTACCGTAAGGAATACGAAAATTCCACCATGAGGTGCCATTAAAGTACAGTTAAATGCCATGGATAATGCTCCTGCCACTGCGGATCCAACCACGCAGGCTGGTAATACATGAAGTGGATCAGATGCTGCAAATGGGATTGCGCCCTCTGTGATAAAGGAAAGTCCCATAATGAAGTTTGTTGGTCCTGCTTTTCTCTCATCCGCTGTAAATTTCTTTTTGAAAATCAGGGTTGCAAGTGCGATCGCAGTCGGAGGAACCATACCACCTACCATAACGGCCGCCATAATATTATAATTAGCTACTGCGATGGAAGCTGTACCGAATACATATGCTGCTTTATTGACAGGGCCTCCCATATCAACAGACATCATGCCACCAAGTAAAGCTCCAAGCAAGATGGCGCTTGCGCCATTCAATCCGTTCAATCCATTGTTGATCATGGTATTTAAAGCTCCGATCGGCGGTTCTACGACATAGGTCATCAAAACACCTATAATAAGGATACCTAAGAGCGGATAAATTAATACCGGTTTTGTTCCTTCCAGACTATCCGGAAGCTTATTACAGATTTTCTTTAATAATAAAATAACATATCCTGCAAGGAATCCTGCTGCCAATGCGCCAAGGAATCCGCTTGTTCCGTTTGCCGCGATCGCTCCACCAACGAAACCAACTGCAAGTCCCGGTCTGTCTGCGATACTCATGGCAATAAATCCTGCAAGGATCGGAAGCATAAATTTAAATGCTATATCCCCAATGGATTTAAACATTGCTGCCATTGGTGTGATCGTACCAAAGTTTGCTCTCTGCTCTAACGGAAGCGAATTTAAATCAACAGCAAATCCATCGATCAAGAATGCAATTGCGATTAAAATACCACCGCCTACAACAAATGGAAGCATGTGGGATACACCATTCATCAGGTGTTTATAAATCTGGTGTCCAAGGCTGTCCTGTCCTTCTTCCTCATCATCTGCCGCTTTCCCATTTGCCTCATAGATGGATGCATGACCACCGGCTGCTTTTGTGATAAGCTCCTCTGCTTTACTGATACCATCGGCTACCTTGCACTGGATGACCGGTTTTCCGGCAAATCGCTCCATCGGAACCTGTGTATCTGCTGCAACGATAATGCACTCTGCTTCTGCGATCTCTGCCTTTGTAAGTACATTCTTCGCTCCGCCAGAGCCTCTTGTCTCGACCTTGATCCGATAACCAAGTTCCTTTGCTTTCTTCTCAAGAGCCTCTGCTGCCATATAAGTATGTGCGATACCGGTCGGACATCCTGTAACAGCAAGGATCAGTTTACTATGATCGTCTGCCGGTACCTCGGCTGCTTTTTCTGCTTCCTTCTGTTCTTCTTCTGCATCTTTTTCTGCCTCTGCCGCATCGATCACATTCAAAAACTCTTCTACGGATTTTGCGTTGCGCAGATTCTTTGTAAAATCTTCATCCATCAGCAATACAGACAGCTTACTTAATACATCCAGATGCACATTTTCTTTTGTATTCGGTGCTGCGATCAGGAAAATAAGATCTACCTTTTCCCCGTCTAAGGAATCAAAATCCACCCCGTCCGGTACTACCATTGCTGCGAGTCCCGGTCTGTCAACGGAGTCTGATTTGCAATGAGGAATGGCAATTCCCTCTCCGATTCCGGTTGTACTTTCCTCTTCTCTTGCATAAACACCTTTCCGGTAAACCTCTACATCATTGATCTTTCCGCTTTTTGCCATCAGATCGACCATCGCATCCAGGGTTTCTTTTTTTCCGGTTACTTTTCCGTTTAATTCAATACTTTCCGCAGCCAGTAAATCTCTGATTTTCATAAAAATCTCCTTTTAATTTTTTCCACAAAACAACTCTTTATTTGCATGAAGAAGCGCTTCCACTTCCTCCTTTGTTGCCAGCTCCTCTGAAAATGCGGATGCACTTCCTGCGCAGACACCCATCTCAAACGCCTTTTCATACGTTCCGTTCTCCAGATATCCGGCAATGAATCCGGCTACCATAGAATCTCCTGCGCCCACAGAATTTCTTACCTTTCCTTTCGGCGCCTCTGCCCGGAAAATGCTTCCATCCTCTGCGACAAGGACAGCTCCATCACCAGCCATGGAAACGAGGACATTTCTTGCACCCTTTTCCTGCATCTTCTTTGCATATAAGATCACGTCCTCTTTACTCTTGATCGTCACTCCAAAAATCTCTCCGAGCTCGTGATTGTTCGGCTTGATCAAAAATGGATGATATTGTAATACATTGACAAGCAGATCCTTCGTCGCGTCTACAACGATCTTTAAATCTTTCTTCTCCAGATGCTTCATAATGTCCATATACATAGAACCCGGCATCACATCCGGAATGCTTCCTGCCAGCACTAAAATATCGCCATCCTCTAACCGGTCAAGCTTCTCATACAGCTTTGCAATCTCATCTGCATTCATTGCCGGTCCCTGTCCATTGATCTCTGTTTCCTGCTCAGAACGAAGCTTTACATTGATGCGGGAAAGTCCTTTCTCTACCGGAATAAAATCTGTATGGATTCCTTTTTCTTCCATCAGCGACTGAATCGCTGTTCCGGTGAAACCTGCCAGAAAACCAAGTGCTATATTTTCATAGCCAAGATTTCTTAATACCATTGATACGTTGATTCCTTTTCCTCCCGGAAAAATAATCTCATCTGTGGTACGGTTCACAACACCACACGTAAAGTGGTCAACGGATACGATATAATCCAGTGAAGGATTAAATGTAACTGTGTAAATCATAATGTTTGACTCCTCTCTTATAGTTCGTTTTCTTTTTTCTTTCTGTCTTTTTGTCAGAGTTATGATTCTTTTCTTTCTATATATTATTCCAACCAGTCTATGCTTTTATGTTGATCACATTTTTGCATTTTTCAAATGCCGGCTGATTTAATCCGGTTGTGATCACGGTTGCATTCTCAAACGGTGCAAACGTTACACTTGAGATCTGGTTAAATTTGCTCTCATCTGCAAGAATGTAACACTCTTTGCAATTTTCCATGGATCTCTTTTTTACCGCAGCTTCTTTTAACTCCGGTGTGGAATATCCCTTTTGGATACTCACTCCGTTCGTTCCCCAGAAACCTTTTGTAAAATTATATTTTCTCAAGGTTTCAACTGCCTCTTCCCCGACGATTGCCTCCGTGATCGCTTTAAATTCACCGCCCAGCAGATATACGGTAAATCCTCTTTCTGCCAGCCGCTTTGCATGGCTGATCGCATTGGTGACAAACATTGCCTGTCGGCTTGTAATATATTCGATCATCAGCTCTGTTGTTGTTCCGGCATCCAGATACACAAAATCACTGTTTGTGATAAGCTTTGCCGCGTGTTTTGCGATAATGATTTTGTCATCTCTGTTTTTTTCTTTCCGGCTGATGACATTATCATCCTTTGTACTGTAGGCAACCGTTTTTAAGACTGCCCCACCATGTACCTTTGTCAGTTTTCCTTTTGCATCCAGAGCATTCAGGTCTCTCCTGATCGTAGATTCTGATGTATTCAATTCCGCCATCAGCTGCTGTACCGTAACACTTCCCATACTCTCCAATATAGATAATATCTTTGCAAATCTTTCTTCTGTTAACATTTCCACCCTCCAAATTCTGTCATGTTCACTCAAGTCCGTTTATCTTTATAAACAAATTATAAAATCACATTCCGTCACGGTCAATCATTTTCAGTCAAAATCATTCACAAAATTTCACTTTTCAAATTGTGCAGATGTTACAATGGAAAACACTTCCACTTGCTTCTGGAAGTATGCTATACTTAAAGCACATGAAAATGTTTTTAATGTTGTATCGACAGCCTGCACGAAAAACTCTTTCTAGGTTCATTGTGCAGGACATTCCGATGAGCCTCAGAGCAACCGATTATGACAGCAATGGCTTCCATAATCGGTTTGAGTCTCATCTCCATTGCACAAAGAGAATCCGAAAAGAGTTCTTTCGTGCAGGCTGTCAATATACGCTATGAAAAACTTTAGATGACACTTAATAACTTATGCTAAGGAGGACACTATGATGATGTTTGGCGGTTTTTCGATTATGTTTACCATTGTATTTTTGCTCGTGGTCGGGACTTTTATTTATGTTTTTGTTCGCAACATTTCTGAGTGGCATTCCAATAACCAGTCACCGCGGCTGACCGTGGATGCCGTTCTTGTTGCAAAACGGACAAACGTGTCGCATCATCAGCATGCAAATGCAGGGGATGCAACCGGCGCACACGGCTTTTCCACCACCACTTCCACGACCTATTATGTGACATTTGAAGTTGCAAGCGGTGACCGGATGGAATTTTCTGTTTCCGGAAAAGAATATGGACTTTTGGTCGAAGGCGACCGCGGGAACCTGACGTTCCAGGGAACAAGATATCTGGGATTTGACAGAATGTAAGGAAAATACAGACCGGTTCCTATGCTTGATCAGGCACAGAACGTGTTGTCTGTACAGAAAAGAGAAGGAGCAGAAACCCTTTACTGTTTCTGCTCCTTCTCTTTTGTAAACCGCTCAATCGCGTTTAATATCTTAAAACTTTCTAACATTACAACTTCTGCATTCCGCGTCTTAAACTTCTGCACCATCTCTTCAAACGGAAGTCCTGCAACATAACAACGAAGTGCCATGATCACTGCACTATGTGATACGATCAGCACATCTTTGCTCTCTTTTTTGATGATCTGCTGCATTCCTTTCAGTGTTCTCTCCACTACATCGTTATAAGATTCGCCGCCGGGCGTCCGCACATAGCGCCTGTCTTTTTTCCACTCCTGATATGCGATGCTGTTTTCCTTCTCGATCACTCTCCAGTTTGAGCCTTCCCATTCACCAAGATTCATCTCTACGAGTTCTTCCATCGGTATACACTCTGCATGAAGGGCTTCTGCTGCGATCCTCGCGGTCTCTGCCGCACGGCTCTGCGGTGAATGATAGACATGCTTTACCTCCAGGGATTCCTGAGCAAGTTCGTTTGCAAGCTCCTTTGCCTGTCTTATCCCATTTTCATTCAGCGGAATATCAGTCTTTCCCTGTATCTTCTTTTTTACGTTCCACTCAGTTTCTCCATGACGTACAAAGTATAATTTCATGACTCATCCTCGTCTTTTATAAAAATAAAACCATCTGTATCTCATCCCGATAAGTTCCATCTTTTAATTTAAACGCATGTGGTTCCCTGCCCCATTCACGGAAACCAAGCTTTCTATATAAATGCACTGCCCCCACATTGTCGTCAAACACACCAAGCCCTAACTGCTCCAGCTCTGTTTTCCGGGCATTTTCGATTGCATATCCCATCAGCTGTTTTCCAAGTCCCATGCCACAATATTTCTGTCGGATAAAAATCCCGATGGATGCCTTGTGCCGGAATTTAATATGATTTCCCTCTTTCAAAACCATAACACAGCCTAATAGCTGCTCCCCAAGAAAAGCGCCGATCAGAAATTCTTCCTTACGTGCTGCAATATCTGCGATCATCGTCTCCGCCGCTTCCGGTGTAAAATCAGTCTCTTCCGGGTATCGCGCCAGAAAATATGTCTCCCGATATGTGACATCCCGCAGTTTGGCGAAAGCTGCCGCATCCTGCTTTTCAAGGCTACGCAGTGTGATATTCTGTTCATTTAGAATGACTTGTTTTTCTTCAATCTGCATATTTTTTGTTCTCCATGTAGTTATTTTAACATAGACTGTCCTACATTCAAAAGTTTTTCTATATTTTTTCACTATTTTCATTGCTTGTATGTTAAAATAAGAAACTAGATGCCGTATGAAAACCATATGGAAAAAATACTCTATTTTACTAATTTTCTTTCAGGAGAGATTTTAAAATGTCTAAAAAAATAAATTATTCTGACTTATTCAAAGAAACCATTATTCTGACGGTTGCGGTTGCGATCATTGCTGCTGCCGTTTTCTTTTTCCTTGTACCAAGCCACACCTCTGTCAGCAGTATCTCCGGTCTTGGAATCGTTCTTTCAAACTTTATTCCTCTTCCGCTATCTTCGATCACAATGGTCTTAAACGTTTTACTTTTGATCATCGGCTTCCTTACCTGTGGAAAAGAATTTGGCATCAAAACTGTTTATACAAGTATTTTGCTTCCGCTGTTTCTTGGACTTTTTGAATTCATTTTTCCTAACAACACTTCCATGACCGGCAGTCAGGAATTAGATGTACTTTGTTACATTTTGGTCGTTAGTATCGGTTTAAATATCTTATTTAACCGGAATGCTTCCTCCGGCGGCTTAGATATCGTTGCTAAAATCATGAACAAGTATCTGCATATGGAGCTTGGAAAAGCAATGTCCCTTTCCGGGATGTGCGTCGCATTGTCTGCTGCCCTTGTTTACGACAAAAAAACGGTCGTACTCAGTATTTTAGGTACTTATTTTAATGGGATTATTTTAGACCATTTTATTTTTAACCATAACATCAAACGTCGCGTCTGCATTATCACCGAAAAAGAAGAAGAACTCCGCCAGTTTATTTTAAATGACCTTCACAGCGGTGCGACCATCTACGAATCGATCGGCGCTTACAATATGCAGAAACGAAACGAGATCATTACCATCGTAGATAAAACCGAATATCAGAAATTAATGAATTATATAAACCATGAAGATCCACTCGCCTTCATCACGGTATATAATGTGTCGGATATGCGATACCAGCCAAAACGGTAACATTTACCAAAAAAAGAGTAGCGGTGAAACACTGCTACTCTCCCAATCCTCCCAGATCAATTTTATAAATCATATGTTCCAGTTTTATATTTTCCAGAAACATGATCATATAAATTGGCATATAAATTCGTTTTCCTTCCAGTTCAATATTTCCTTCCGAAAAAATATAAGCTTCTTTGATCTGATAGTTTTCATCTTTCAGGACATTATTTAAAGCTGAATGCTTTTTATAGTCTTTCCCCGATTTTATTTCCAACGGCACTGCTTTTCCGTCCAGCTCGATCACAAAATCAAGTTCTCCCTGTTGTTTACTGTTAAAATAATATTCCTTATGCCCTTTTGCAAGCAGCTCCTGCGCAACTACATTTTCAAAAAGAGCACCGTTATTAATTGATTTTTCTTTATTCAGGATTGCAATCTTTACTGCATTCGAATAACAGCTTGTGAGGAGACCAACATCCGAAAAAAACAACTTAAATAAATTTCGGTTTTCGCTGATCACAAGTGGAATTTTCGGCTCGCTCACATTGTATACAGGAATTGCAACACCCGCATCTTTCAACCATAGGAAATCATTTTTCAGGCGATCATAACTGACACCTTTCTCTATAATGTTTAGCTGAAAACGCTTATTCTTCTGATCCAGCTGCCCCGGCATCGCATCATAAATTTCCTGCAGCTTCAATTTATAATTTGTCTCATATTTTGAAAAATCTGCTTTGTATAAGCGGATTATTTTTTCGTGGACTTTTGCCACTTTTGCCAGATCATTTGTTTCCACATAAACAGCTACAGCTTCCGGCATTCCGCCAACAATGAGATACAGATAAAATAAATCCAGCATTTTCGAATGAATAAACTCATCCACCGGACTTCGGCTTTTAAAATGTTCTTCCAGCATAAGGATCACATCATTTTTTACCCCGGCTGCCCTGGCAAATTCTTTAAAATCCAATGGATACATATCGCAGACCTCAAGATACCCGACCGGAGCCGATCTTAAATCATTTAATTCCACCCCCAACAGGGAACCACTCATAATATACCGAAAAGTCCCATCCTCGACCAGGAATTTTATTCTTGTAACGATATCTTTAAATTCCTGGATCTCATCCAAAAATATAATCGTTTTTCCCTGCTCCAGAGGCTCTTTTGTAACAACACTTAAACGCATCTGCAATTCCTTTGCATCCTTCGCTCCGGCAAACAGGCTTACCAGCTCTGGCTCTTCTATAAAATTCAGTTCTACATACGGATAACCACTTTCTTTCAGACACTGCCGTATCAGATACGTTTTTCCAGTCTGTCTTGCCCCAGTCAGCAAAAATGCATCTTTTCCATGTAAAATCCATTCATTTATGGTTGCTTTTGCTTTTCTTTCAATCATAATTTTCACCTTTATTTATCAGTTTTAATTTTTCCAACCTGTTTTTTGTCTATTTTGCAACTTTTCCAACCCAATTATACCTATTTTTTACAACTTTTCCAACCTGTTTTTTTGTCTATTTTGCAACTTTTCCAACTTTTTATTACTTTTCACACGAGCTCGGTAAATAGCAAATTTAACTTCCGTTTTGTAAAAGTAACTTCTGCTTGAATTATTTTTGCTTCGCAAAAGAAGTCTGCTCACCTGCCTCTCATTGTATTACATTCCAAAATGTGCTATTCTGTTAAAAAGTATTTTTTCAAATTCTTACAAAGGAGATTTATCATGAATAATTTTATCTATGAGACCCCAACCAAAGTCTACTTTGGGAAGGATGAAGAATTAAAAATCGGAAAGCTGGTTGCTGCCTATCATCCAAAAAAGGTATTGATTCATTTTGGTGGTGGCTCTGCCAGAAAAAGTGGACTGCTTGACCGTGTAGAAGCAAGCCTCTCCGCTGAAAATATTGCTTATGTGGAACTTGGCGGCGTAGTTGCCAATCCAGAACTTTCTCTCGTTCGCAAGGGCATCGCTCTTTGCCAGGAAGAGGGTGTGGACTTTATCCTCGCTGTCGGCGGTGGTTCTGTTATGGATTCCTCCAAAGATATCGCAAATGGTGTCGCTAACCCGGAGATCGATGTCTGGGATTTCTCCCTCGGAAAATGTGTTCCTGAGAAAACCCTGCCAAAAGCAGCCATCTTAACGCTTGCTGCTGCAGGTTCTGAAATGAGCAATTCCTGCGTCATCACTAATTCTGAGACCGGTGAAAAACGAGGCTACGGCTGTAGCTGCAACCGCATGAATTTTGCGATTGAAAATCCGGAACTGACTTACACTGTCAGCCCTTATCAGACTGCCTGCGGTGCCGTTGACATTGCCATGCATACCATCGAGCGTTACTTCTGTCTCGGTGAGGATACTTATCTGACCGACGCAATTGCAGAGTCTGTGATCAGAAGCACCATGAAAGCCGGCGTTGATTGCCTGAAAAATCCTACTGACTATAATGCGCGTGCAAATATGATGTGGGCATCTTCCCTCGCACACAATGGACTGACCCAGTGTGGCAGAGACTTTGTCATGACCGTTCATCAGTTTGAGCATGAAGTATCCGGTATGTACCCGGAAGTTGCACACGGAGCCGGACTTGCAGCACTCTGGTGCAGCTGGGCAAGATATGTCTATCCTTCCAATATCAGCAGATGGCTTCAGTATGCCTCCCATGTCTGGAACTTAGACATTGACTTTGAACATCCGGAGCTGACCATTGAAAAAGCGATCGACATGCAGGAACAGTACTATGCATCCATCGGCATGCCGACCAACTTAAAAATGCTGGATGTATCAAAGGATTCCCTGGAAGCACTCGCACTTGGATGCTCCAGAAATAAAACAAGAACATTAGGTGGTTACAAACCTCTTGCTTACGAAGACATGCTTGCCATCTATGAAATGGCTTACGAATAAAAAAGAAACGCCAGAACCGGCAACGTAAATATTGTCGGTTCTGACGTTTTTCTTTTTTATTTTGCAATATCCAGTCGAACCAATGCTTTGCGAAGCGCAAACTCTGCACGCTTTACATCAATCGCCTCAGTTCTGTGAGCAAGACGCTCTTCCGCACGCTTCATAGCCGCTTCTGCACGTCCCTTATCAATCTCATCCGGCCACTCTGCAATCTCTGCAAGAAGGGTTACTTTATCTGGCAGAATCTCTGCAAAACCGGAATGAACTGCTGCCACAACATCATCTTCCCCTGCTTTGTGGATTTTCACAACGCCCGGTGCAAGAACGGTTGTTAATGGAATATGGTTTTTATATACACCAAGATCCCCTGCAGCACTCGTAAATTCGATCATATCTCCTTCGCCTCTGTAAAAGACACGATCCGGAGTTATAATCTCTACGGTAAAAAGTTTATTTTCCTCTGCCATAATAATCCTCCATTTTAAGCGTTCATACGAGCGCGTACTTCGTCGATGCTTCCTGCATTTAAGAAGTAACTTTCTGGAACATCATCATGTTTTCCTTCCAGGATCTCTTTGAATCCGCGAACTGTTTCAGCGATCGGAACATATTTTCCTTCCAGACCGGTAAACTGTCCTGCTACGAAGAATGGCTGAGATAAGAATCTCTGTACCTTTCTCGCACGGTTAACGACAAGCTTATCATCCTCTGATAACTCATCCATACCGAGAATTGCAATAATATCCTGAAGTTCTTTGTATTTCTGTAAGATTTCCTGTACACCACGGGCAACTTCGAAATGCTCCTGACCAATGATACGAGGATCAAGGATACGGGAAGTTGATGCCAGCGGATCAACAGCCGGGTAAATACCTAACTCTGCGATAGAACGCTCAAGTACGGTCGTTGCATCCAGATGGGCGAAAGTTGTTGCCGGAGCCGGGTCAGTTAAGTCATCGGCCGGTACATATACAGCCTGTACGGATGTAATGGAGCCGTTCTTGGTAGATGTGATTCGCTCCTGAAGCGCACCCATCTCTGTCTGTAAGGTTGGCTGGTAACCTACGGCTGAAGGCATACGTCCTAACAGCGCGGATACCTCAGAACCTGCCTGTGTAAAACGGAAAATATTATCGATGAATAAAAGTACGTCTTTTCCACCTTTATCACGGAAATACTCCGCCATAGTAAGACCGGTAAGCGCAACTCTCATACGTGCTCCTGGTGGCTCGTTCATCTGTCCGAACACCATGGTAGTCTTATCGATAACTCCTGATTCTTTCATTTCGTAGTAAAGGTCATTTCCTTCACGGGTACGTTCCCCAACACCTGTGAACACGGAGTATCCACCATGCTCGGTTGCGATGTTGTGGATCAGCTCCTGAATCAGAACGGTCTTACCTACACCGGCACCACCAAATAATCCGATCTTACCACCCTTCTGATATGGGCAAAGAAGGTCAACGACTTTGATACCGGTCTCTAACATTTCCTGAGAAGTAGCCTGCTCTTCAAATGCCGGAGCCTGTCTGTGGATTGGCCATACTTCAACATCTGTTGGAGGGTCAATCTCATCTATAGGATTTCCCAAAACGTTGAACATACGTCCCAGTGTGTTTTCACCTACTGGAACACTGATTGGTGCGCCGGTAGCTGTCACTTCCATTCCACGTACCAATCCGTCGGTAGATCCCATGGCGATACATCTGACTGTATCATCACCCAGATGCTGAGATACTTCAACGACTAATTCTTTTCCATCTCTGGTAGGAACTTTGATCGCGTCATTAATCTCTGGCAGATTGCCTTCTGTGAATTTGATATCCAGAACGGCACCAATAATCTGGGTAATTTTACCTATATTATTTGCCATGTTATAATTCTCTCCTTGTTTATTATTATTCTTCCTGGAGTACACAGATTGCGTTCACAACCTGCTTATCTAGGATATCGCTGACGCACCTGCAATGATCTCGGTTAATTCCTGAGTAATTGCTCCCTGGCGCGCTCTGTTATATTTCAGAGTCAAATCGCTGATCATTTCTTCTGCATTGCTTGTTGCAGAATCCATTGCCTGCATTCTCGCTCCGTTTTCACTTGCTACAG
>CAKRLC010000079.1 GCA_934358955.1 uncultured Roseburia sp.
ACACGGTTTGCCACTTCTCTTGCAAATCCCATCTCATGTGTAACAACTACCATCGTCATTCCATCTTCCGCAAGCTCTTTCATTACGCTTAAAACTTCGCCTACCATCTCTGGATCCAATGCAGAAGTCGGTTCATCAAAGAGAATGATATCCGGATTCATGGCAAGGGAACGCACGATCGCGATACGCTGCTTCTGTCCTCCGGAAAGCTGGCTTGGATAAGCATCTGCTTTCTCTGAAAGACCGATTCTCTCTAACAGCTCCATTGCTTTCTGCTCAGCCTGCTCTTTTGTCATTTTTCCGAGTTTGACCGGTGCAAGCATGATATTTTCCTTAATCGTCATATTTGGGAACAGGTTAAACTGCTGGAACACCATTCCGATCTTCTCACGCACATGGTTGATATCCACAGATTTATCTGTCATATCCGTTCCTTCAAACAACACATGTCCGCTTGTTGGTGTTTCAAGGAGATTTAAGGAACGTAAGAAAGTAGATTTTCCACAGCCGGAAGGTCCGATCAGTGCGAGGACATCCCCTTTCCGGATGGTTGTGGTAATACCCTTTAATACCTCATGGTCTCCAAAGGATTTGCAGAGATCCTGGATTTCAAGGATCACTTCTGCGTTATTTGTATTTGTCTGATTATCGCTCATTATTTCTCAACTTCCTTTCTAAGATACCAACCGCTTTGCTTAAACCTACAACCATTAACAGATAGATCAGTGCAACTGCGATCAATGGCATGAATGCATCATAAGTAACGCTTCGGATAATATCTCCACCCTTTGTCAGATCCATCAGTCCGATATAACCACTGATAGAAGTCTCTTTCAAAAGACTGATAAACTCATTACATAATGCAGGCAGGATATTTTTGACCGCCTGAGGAAGGATGATTGATCCCATTGTCTGCTTATAATTTAATCCAAGGCTTCGTCCTGCTTCAAACTGTCCGATATCCACTGCCATGATTCCGGAACGCACGATCTCAGCAACGTATGCAGCTGAGTTCAGACCGAATGCAACAACCGCAACGATCATTTTTCCGGTATTAATACTCTGGAAAATAACATAATAAATAATTAACAGCTGGATCATAACAGGTGTTCCACGAACAATTGTCAGGTAAGCCTGGCAGATCGCATTTAATACGGTCAGTCCACCATTTCTGTCATGGTTGGTACGCACGATCGCGATCAGGAAACCAAGAACGATACCGATGATCACTGCAAAGATCGTGATCACAAGTGTATTTCCAAGACCTTTTAACATGTAGAGATATCTCTGTTCCTTGATGAAGTTCTGGTAGAACTTCTCGCCGATGCTGCTTGTCTGTTTTGCTGCAGCTTTATCTGCTACGATGATCACCTGTTTGGAAGTCGTATAGGTATCGGAGAAATCAACATTTTGCTTACGTTCTTCTGTTACAGTAAAACCGGCTGCACCGACATCCACCTTTCCGGTAGAAACTGCAGGGATAATAGAATCAAACGCCATATCCTCGATCTCTAACTTCATATTCAGCTCGTCACAGATCGCGCGCATCATATCGACGTCAATACCGGTCACATCTCCACCTTCATAGTATTCATATGGAGGGAATTCTGCGTTGGTTCCCATTGTAAGTGTTCCGTTTGAAGTATCTGTGTCTTTCTCTTCATACGGGTATTTTCCAACTTCATCTTCTGTTCCGATATAATTTTTTACAATATTATCTAAAGTACCATTCTCTTTGATCACTGCAAGCGCATCATTCAGCTTTGCCAAAAGTTCATCGTTTCCTTTGGCAACGACCATTGCATACTCTTCCAGTGCAAATTCTTCATCTAAAATTTTCAGTCCGCTATTCTGCTCTACGAACTTTAATGCTGGCTGCTCATCAATGATAACACAGTCGATCTTGCCCTGTTTTAATGCCTGAATACCATCTGCACCTTTGTTATAACGTTCCACTACCGTCCCGGAACCGTCACCTTCATAATCGGATGCATACGTATCTCCGACTGTTCCAAGCTGTACACCGATCTTCTTTCCTGCGATATCATCTACGGAAACGATCTCATCTGTCTCTGTTGCTCCTTCTGCATCGTTCTGCCCTGTTGTGCTTCCGCATCCGGCTGCTGTAAAAAGCATCATAACTGCCAAAAGCATCCAAAGCAGGCTCTTACTCTTTCTTTTCATGAATTTCACTCCTCTTTTTCCTTGCAACTATTTTTCATACTATGTAACAGATGTTACTATGATATTGAGGGCAAAAGGTCAGCTTTTTCCTGTATCTGGCGCCTTGACCCCGATATCATTTTATGTTTATGCATAAATATACATTGTTCTGATAAAAAATACAAGTCTTTTTTCTATTTTATTTTACAAACATCAAAAGACCGTATTCCGCTTGACTCTTTCCCCAAAATACATTACTGTCTTTATAGGATATGATTCGGGTGTCAAAAGGTCTGCTCCATAACCTTTATTGGCAAATTGCGCAAAAGAAATATGGAAAGTTTCTCTTTGTGCAATGGAGATAAGACTCATGAATCGTGGAAGCCTCTGCTGAACACGATTCACGCTTTCAGAGGCTTATCGGAATGTTTTGCACAATGAAACTTGCAATATTTTTTTGTGCAATCTGACATCATAAACTTAAATGTAGACCTTTTGACACCCGAATCATAAATATACATATACATTAAAAACTCAGGAGGACTTTATTATGGAAAAGATTGCAAGCTTCACCATAGACCATATTAAATTAGAGCCAGGTGTCTATGTGTCAAGGAAAGACAACGTTGGTTCCGAAGTTATCACAACCTTCGATCTGCGTATGACCTCACCTAACGACGAACCTGTTATGAATACAGCTGAGATGCATACAATAGAGCATCTGGCTGCTACTTTTTTACGGAATCACCCGGTATTCGGAACAAAAACTATTTATTTTGGACCGATGGGATGCCGCACCGGTTTTTATCTGCTTCTCGCAGGCGATTATGAATCGAAAGATATCGTGGATCTCATGATCGAAATGTTTGAATTCATCCGTGACTTCAAGGATGCCGTACCTGGGGCAAGCCCAAAAGACTGCGGCAATTATCTGGACATGAATCTTGGCATGGCCAATTATCTTGCCAACCGTTACCTTGAAAACACACTGTACCACATCGACGAAAAACACCTGGTATATCCTATGTAGTGAAGACACCCGGCGTATGATATGCTGAAAGTTTTATTGTGCAATACATTCCGCAGATCCGCTTAATACAAAGATCGTGTTCAGCAGAGGCTTCCACGATCTTTGCGTATCTGCTCCATTACACAACATAAAACTTTCAGCATATCATACGCCGGGTGTCCAATCTACGTTACTGTATCTGTTACTTCACGTCACTGCATCTGTTGCTTCATATTACTGCATTTGTTACTTCACGTCACTACATCTCTCGCTTCCTGTTGAGTCTTCTCTTTCACTTTAAAATAATAATTGCAACCCCATGTATATATATCATTAAAAGAATGTGCCTTTTTATGTAACAGGGAATTCCAAGGAATTTCCTATTACATAAAAATAAAAAACAGCCGGTACAGATATACCTCTTGTCAAGTAGACAAAGGAATATCCGTACCGGCTGATTTTGGTATATCTGTATCGCTATTTTGTTATCGATCTTCCCTAAAGTATGCCTGTCCAAGGCTTGCCGGCGGCTGATTTTCCTGCTTGTTACGCTTGCTTGTCATGATCAGTACGATGATCGTCACAACATATGGAAGCATTTTTACAAGCTCCTGCGTTGCTCTGGTAAGACCAGGCAGATAAATATATAAAATGTATAATCCACCAAAAACGATCGAGCCCCAGATCGCATGATCCGGATTCCAGAGTGCAAGGATAACGAGTGCGATCGCAAGCCATCCTCTGTCACCAAATCCATTATTGGACCAGGTTCCGCCGAGATATTCCATGACGAAGTAAAGACCACCAAGACCGGCGATCGCAGCTCCCGTAACGGTTGCCACATATTTGTATTTTGATACATTGATTCCGGCTGCATCAGCAGTTGCCGGGCTTTCTCCTACGGCTCTTAAATTCAGTCCTTTTCTCGTATTTTTCAGGAAATATGTCATGATCACTGCAATGATGATCGACAGGTAAGTCAGAAATCCATAAGAAAATAATAACGGTCCGATCACCGGGATATTTCCAAGCACCGGGATATTGGCACGATAAGCTGCTGCGGTTGTCTGTACAGAAATCTGTCCGACACCACCTGCAATTTTGGAAATAGATCCGCCAAAGAAGTTACCAAAGCCGACACCAAATGTTGTTAATGCCAGACCTACCACGTTCTGGTTGGCACGCAGTGTGATCGTTAAAAAGCTGTAAATCAGGCCGCCAAACGCAGATGCGAGCAGCGCGCACAATAAAGAAATGAGCAGCCCTATGAATCCGTTTGGAGTCTCTGTGCTTTTTTCATAAAAGAATGCTCCCATCAGTCCGGAGATTCCGCCCATGTACATGATTCCAGGGATTCCAAGATTTAAGTTTCCGGACTTCTCTGTCACGATTTCTCCGGAGGCTCCGAATAAAATCGCCACGCCCTGTCCGATCGCTTTCTGGATAAATGTCAGTAACAATGTCATTTTATTTCTCTCCTTTCTTACGGAACTCTAATTTGTAGTTAATAAAAAATTCGCATCCGATCAGGAAGAATAATAAAATACCTGTAATAATGTCTGATGCATTTTCATTCAGTCCATACTGTGTTGCGATCTGAATGGATCCCTGCTGCATGAAAACAAGGAATGCAGAAACAAGTACCATCGCAAGTGGATTGAACTTTGACATCCATGCAACGATGATCGCTGTAAATCCGCGTCCTCCGGCTGTACTTGTAGAAATCGTATGGCTCGCACCGCTGACAATGATCGTACCGGCAATTCCACAGATCGCACCGGAGATCATCATCGTACGGATAATGACTTTTTTCACATCGATTCCGGCGTATCTTGCCGTATTCTGGCTCTCTCCGACAACAGAGATTTCATAACCATGCTTGGAATATTTCATATAGACAGATACGAGGATCGTCAATGCAACGACAATGATCACATTTAAGGTATAGGCGTTTCCGAAAATAGCCGGGAACCAGCCTGCTTTTGTTGCTGCATTAATAATACCTACGGTGTTTGAGCCTGCAGGATTTTCCCAGAAAACAATACAGAAGGTTACGATCTGCATGGCAACGTAGTTTAACATCAATGTAAACAGTGTCTCGTTTGTATTAAAATATGCTTTAAAAATCGCCGGAAGGACTCCCCAGATCATACCTGCAACTGCACTCGCTGCAAAGATCACGATCAGTAAAATCCAGTTTGGCATCTTTCCGCCGAAATAGATCATCATAGCTGCAGAAGCCATACCACCCATTAAAATCTGTCCTTCTGCTCCGATATTCCAGAATCTCATCTTAAATGCAGGTGTCAGGCCGATCGCAATACATAATAAAACCATCATTTCACGGATCGTTACCCAGATACGTCGGCTGCTTCCTACTGCTCCGTTAATAATTCCAAGATATACCTGGATCGGATTCTGTTTTGTGATCATGACGATCACAAGTGCTGCTACGATCAGAGACAGGGCAACCGCGATCAGACGGATCACCCAGGCTTTTCCTGCACTGATATGGTCTCTTTTTACCATACGTGCAAATGGCTCTTTCTTTGTTACCGTATTTTCCTTACTCATTCTTATCCTCCGCAGAACCGGTCATCATAAGTCCCAGTTTTTCTTTTGTTGTTGTACGGGCATCAACAATTCCCGCAATCCTTCCGCTGTTTAATACGAGGATCTTATCACAGAGCTCTAAGAGCACATCTAAGTCTTCCCCGACACAAATGACTGCTACGCCCTTTTTCTTCTGGTCGTTCAGCAGATTGTATATCGTATAAGAGGAGTTGATATCCAGACCACGTACCGGATAGGCAACCATCAGTACTTTCGGGTTGCTCGCGATCTCACGGCCTACAAGAATCTTCTGGACATTTCCGCCGGACAGACGGCTAACCGGTGTATCTACGCCCGGTGTTACTACCTCAAGCTGTTCCACAATATCCTCTGCCAGCTTTTTCGGTGTCTTACGGTCTGTGAAGAAATGCTTTCCTTCCTTGTAGCTTCGGATCATCATGTTATCCGTTAAGTCCATGGAACCAACCAGTCCCATTCCAAGACGGTCTTCCGGAACAAAGGATAATGTGATTCCAAGCTTTTTAATGTCTTCTGCTTTCATCTCGGATATCTTTTCTGTTGTGCCTTCCGGTGAAAAATAGAAAATCTCTCCACTTTCGATCGGCTGAAGACCGGCAACAGACTCTAAAAGCTCTTTTTGTCCACTTCCGGAGATACCTGCTACCCCAAGGATCTCGCCGCTGTATGCAGTAAAGGATGCTTCCTTTAAAACTTTCATTCCTTCTTTATTTTTGCAGGTAATACCACGCATCTCGATTCGTTTTTCCGGAGAATCCGGTTCTGTACGGTTGATATCGAGTGTTACCTTTTCTCCGACCATCATCTCAGTCAAAGACTCTACGGTTGCCTGTGCCGTCTCTACTGTATCGATATAAGCTCCTTTACGCAGTACGGCAACACGGTCTGACAGTTCAAGTACTTCGTTTAATTTATGTGTAATAATGATAATCGACTTTCCGGCTTTTCTCATGTTACGGAGAACTGCAAATAATTTTTCTGTCTCCTGCGGTGTCAGAACAGCTGTCGGCTCATCTAAGATCAGGATATCTGCCCCGCGGTATAAAACCTTTACGATCTCAACGGTCTGCTTCTGGGAAACAGACATGTCATAGATCTTCTGGGAAGGATTCAAGTCAAACCCATAACGGTCTGTCAGCTCCTTGATCTCTTTTTCCACTTTCTTCATATTCAGTTTTTCTTTTCCCGGCAGACCCAGGATAATATTCTCGGCTGCTGTCAATATGTTGATCAGCTTGAAATGCTGATGAATCATTCCAATTCCGAGGGCGAAGGAATCTTTTGGAGAACGGATCGTTACCGCTTTGCCATTTACGAATATTTCTCCCTCATCCGGGAAATAAATTCCGGAGAGCATGTTCATCAGCGTAGTTTTTCCACTACCATTCTCTCCTAAAATAGAAAGAATCTCACCTTTTCTTACGGTAAGATTTACATTGTCATTTGCAATGACATCGCCAAAGCGTTTTGTTACGCCCTTCAGTTCAATTGCGTTTACTGTTTCCACAAATAGTCCTCCCAAATGTATACTTTCAACTGACAAAAACAGGCTGCCGGATCATTACGATCCGTCAGCTTGCTTTGAAAGGTCAATATGATTCTTTTTCTGATTAGTTTGCCTTAGAAGTGATTCCGTCGATAATGATATCGAAGGATGGTGCGGAAGCAAGTTCAGATTCATGATAGTATCCGTCAGATACATAATCTGCATATTTTGCATAGTCGCCGCCCTCTGCGATCAGATCCTCTAAAGAAGAACCGTTTACAGTAAATGTAGCTGTATCAAATACATGAAGGGAACCATCTTTGATTGCAGCTTCCACTTCTTCTACTTTTGCATCTGTTCCTTCAGCTGCTGCTTTCTCATTTACAGGAGTGATTCTGACTGCATCTTCTGCAAATCCCTGGCACCAGTCTGTTTCGATCGGTGTTCCATCAAGTACGCACTGTACAGCGTGTGTATAATATACTCCCCAGTTATTTGTAGGAGATGTTAAAGCAACGTCAGGTGCAACAGATGTCATATCAACGTTATAACCTACACATGGTACACCAGCTGTCTGGCATGCGGTAGGAGCACCTGTTGTATCTGCATGCTGGCTGATCAGTACGCAGTTGTCTGCGATCAGCTGTGTAGCAACTTCTGCTTCTGCGGACATATCTGCCCAGCTGTTTGTATACTGAACTTCCATTGTAGCAGATTCACATACACTCTTTGCTCCAAGGTAGAAAGAAGTGAATCCGGAAATAACTTCTGCATATGGGAATGCACCAACGTAACCGATCTTTGCCTGATCTGCTGTGATGTCACCATTTTCGATCATCTCATTTAATTTCATACCAGCAACAACACCGGATACATAACGTGCTTCATAAATGGAATCGAAGTAGTTGTGCATATTGGAAAGTCCGCTGGAAGCTGCCTGATATCCTGTTGCATGACAGAACTGAATATCAGGGTATTCGCTTGCTGCCTGGAGCACATAACTCTCATGTCCGAAGCTTGTTGCAAAAATAATATTACATCCCTGGTCTGCAAGATCAACTGCTGCGTCGTAGCAGGACTCATCTTCCGGGATTAATGTTTTTTCAATAATCTGGTCATCTGATAAACCAAGTGTCTCAGCCATCTCATCGATACCAGCCATATGTGCTGCTGTATATCCTTCGTTCTCATCACCGATGTAGATCACACCAACTTTGATGTCAGATGCGTTTAAGCCTTCGCCTGTTGCCTGCTCAGCTGCCTCTGTGGATGGTGCTGCCTGGTTTGTACTCTCTGTTGTTGTTCCATTATCGGAGCCACATCCGGCTACCATGGAAACGGTTAACCCCATTGCTAATAAAACACTTAATGCTTTCTTCATAATATCCTCCTTGTTTTTCGAAGCATTCAGGTATCAGACCTTCTGGCACCTGAATATGAAACAAAATAACTTTTGTCTTCAAATACAAGAGTCAATTTAGCACAGCACTTTTTATTCGTCAATACAATTTCCGCGTAAAAACGCGAAATGTTGATTTATTTTAACCATTTTTTCTTATTGATAAGCAACACTAATACCGGTGTTAGTCTTCGCTAATGAACCCGCGAATCGAACGATATGTGTCGTGTTTTGGCAATATTTATATAGTATCAATGTAATGAAGACACCCGGCGTATGATATGGTGAAAGTTTTATTGTGCAATACATTCCGCAGATCCGCTTAATGCGAAGATCGTGTTCAGCAGAGGCTTCCACGATCTTTGCGTATCTGCTCCATTGCACAACATAAAACTTTCACCATATCATACGCCGGGTGTCCAATCTACGTTACTGCATTTGTTACTTCATATTGCTGCATCTGTCACTTCATATTGTTGCATCTGTCACTTCACGTTACTGCATCTGTTGCTTCATATCGAGCCTTCTCTTTCACTTTAAAATAATAATCACAAACTCCAATAAGAAAAATCATAAAATATGGGCGCTCTCCTATCTCTCATTGCAAAAAAGTCAACATCATATCCCGGTCTGCGTCCACAACCTTAATTGGCATGGTCTGCAAAAAAAGAGCTTCGAATTTCTCCTTGTGCCATGAAGATGATACTAAAAATCGTGGAAGCCATTGCTGAACACGATTTTCGCTTTCAAGTATCATCGAAATGTCTGGCACAATGAAATACGAAGCTCTTTTTTTGCAGACCATGCCTTCGGTACTTCCACCGCAGACCGTCCATATCATTAACTGCGTTTTATATGCTGATGTGTAAACAGGTGATCCTGGCAGTATTCGTAGTTCCCTTCGCATTTGGAGCAGAAACGGAATTCCAGTGTCGGATCATCTAATTCGGTACGTCCGCAAACCGCACATTTGTGCTTTGTGATGCCTGAACCCGGACGAGGCTCACGCATCTGCGCATGGAACTGCTGTCTTCTATGCATCTCATGCGGTGTGTAACGGCTTAGATTTCTTGTAGAGAGGAAGAAAATCAGGAAATTCAGCAGGGAAAGAACAATGCATAACAGCATGATACCTGCATACCACAGTGAAATTGCCTGAGACTGTGTCATTGTAAGAACACTCTTATAAATATCAAACACATTAAATACCATCATGATCGCATAAACAGCTGCCATCCACTTCATTTTGATCGGGATAATGAAGTAAAGCAGAAGCTGCATATCCGGATAAAGTGTTGCAAATGCAAGGAAGATCGACATATTAATATATGTCGTACTGATCATCTGTCCCATGATCGCACTGGCGCTCAGTGCCATGGCGCTTCCAAAAAGGACATAAATAATACCGTATGCCAGAAGACTTCCAACTACTGTGATCAGGATTCCCCCGATAAGATATGCATTAAACCGGAAGGTTCCCCATGCGCGTTCCAATGCCATACCAAGCTGATAATAAAACATCATCATGATCAGCAGGAAAATAATATTGCTGTCTGTCGGCATCAGAATCCAAGTCACGATTCTCCAGATCTGTCCATGCAGAATATAATATGGCTGGAAGTTCAGATAGCTTAAGATGCTCGGAGAAAACATATTTAATACAAATCCGATACAATATGCTCCGATCAGATACACGATCAGATTCGGGATTGCATAACG
This sequence comes from uncultured Roseburia sp., assembly GCA_934358955.1. Lineage (GTDB taxonomy): Bacteria > Bacillota > Clostridia > Lachnospirales > Lachnospiraceae > Roseburia. The sequence continues at coordinate 10,369 of CAKRLC010000079.1, forward strand.
ACCGAATTTCCGTTCTAATTTATTTAACCAGTTCATTTTTACCTATACCTTTCCGTAAGCTGTGGCAGGACACCGCAGTTACTGCACCATTTCTTTTTATACAAAGCAGAGACTGCATGCTTCTGTCTTTGTTAAGTCTATGACAAGTATATCCATGCCACTATTTTTTGTCAATCTTCACGAATCCACTTCACAAAAAGTTTAGATTTACATTATTATTTACTCATTGTTTTTTGCCATTTCCTGTCGTATAATGTACATTGCTTGGTTTCGCCGGGCTCTATATTATAATAGGAAGAAACACATACTATTTTTATAGAATGAATTTGGAGGAAGAATATGAGCAACAGTATACTTCATAAACTTGGTATTGATATTGGCTCTACAACTGTAAAGGTTGCCGTATTAGATGAGAACGACAATTTATTATTTTCAGACTACGAACGGCATTTTGCCAATATCCGTGAGACACTTTCCACATTAGTGGACAAAGCATATAAAAAACTCGGAGACTTAAAAGTTGCACCGATGATCACCGGTTCCGGCGGTCTTACCCTTGCAAAGCATCTGAATATTCCATTCGTGCAGGAAGTTATTTCCGTATCGACTGCATTACAGCACTATGCACCTCAGACAGATGTCGCTATCGAGCTTGGCGGCGAAGATGCAAAGATCATTTATTTTGAGGGCGGTAACGTTGAGCAGCGTATGAACGGAATCTGTGCCGGCGGTACCGGTTCTTTTATCGACCAGATGGCTTCCCTTATCCAGACAGATGCTACCGGTCTGAATGAATACGCTAAGAATTACAAAGCGATCTACCCGATTGCTGCGCGCTGTGGTGTATTTGCCAAAACGGATATCCAGCCCCTGATCAATGAGGGCGCTACCCGTGAGGATTTATCCGCTTCTATTTTCCAGGCTGTCGTCAACCAGACGATCAGTGGTCTTGCCTGCGGAAAACCGATCCGTGGACACGTTGCCTTTTTAGGCGGTCCGCTTCACTTTTTATCTGAATTAAAGACTGCGTTCATCCGTACCTTAAACCTGGATGATGAGCATGCGATCACTCCGGAGAATTCCCATCTTTTTGCAGCGATCGGCTCTGCCCTTAATTATAAAGAAGACAATGTAACCACCTTAGCCGATTTACATACAAAGCTTCAATCCGATATTCATATGGAATTCGAGGTTGCAAGGCTGGATCCTTTATTCAAAGACCAGGAAGAATACGATGCCTTCTGCGCACGTCACAATGGTCATCATGTAAAGACTGCCGACCTGGCTTCTTATGAGGGCAATTGCTATCTTGGTATTGATGCTGGTTCAACCACAACAAAGGTTGCCCTGATTGGGGAAGACGGTTCTCTTTTGTATTCCTTCTACAGCAATAACAACGGAAGCCCATTGTCTACCGCAATCCGTGCGATCAAGGACATTTATTCCAAGCTGCCGGAAAATGCACACATTGTACACTCCTGCTCTACCGGATATGGTGAAGCATTACAAAAAGCTGCTTTAAAATTAGATGATGGTGAAGTTGAAACAGTCGCACATTTTTATGCAGCTGCCTTCTTCGATCCGAAGGTTGACTGTATCCTCGACATCGGTGGTCAGGATATGAAATGTATCAAGATCAAGAACCAGACGGTCGACAGCGTCCAGCTGAACGAAGCCTGTTCTTCCGGCTGCGGTTCCTTCATTGAGACTTTCGCAAAGTCCCTGAATTTTTCTGTACAGGATTTTGCAAAAGAAGCACTTTTTGCAAAAAATCCGATTGATCTTGGAACCCGCTGTACCGTATTTATGAATTCCAAGGTTAAGCAGGCGCAGAAAGAAGGGGCTTCTGTTGCTGATATTTCCGCCGGTCTTGCTTATTCTGTCATCAAAAATGCTTTATATAAAGTAATTAAGCTTTCCGATGCCAGGGATCTCGGTCAGAATATCGTCGTACAGGGCGGAACCTTCTACAACGATGCCGTATTACGAAGCTTCGAAAAAATCGCCGGTGTCCAGTGTATCCGTCCGGATATTGCCGGTATCATGGGAGCCTTCGGAGCAGCTTTGATCGCCAGGGAGCGCCACGAAGAGGGATACCAGACCTCGATGCTCTCCATAGATGAGATCAATGCCCTTACCTTTGAAACAAAGCTTGCAAGATGTCAGGGATGTACGAACCACTGTCTCTTAACCATCAACCGTTTCTCCGGCAACCGCCAGTATAT
>CAKRLC010000080.1 GCA_934358955.1 uncultured Roseburia sp.
TAGCATAAACTTAAATGCAGACCTTTTGACACCCGAATCCTGTAAAACAAAAAAAGCTCTGCCAAACAGACAGTGCTCTTTCATTTTCTGCAGCTGGCTGCCATTTTACAGGCCCTATAGTTTTGCGTCACAGACTTTCGTCTGTTTTGCCGCTTATTCGGTTAAATTTTTGTAAAATAATAATATAATTCTACTATTGTTTTCTAAAAAATACAAGAATTTTTTACCGTTTTAGCACTTGAATGTAGAAAATTAACTAAATTTGTCATAAAAAATATCACGCATATTGCAAAGAAAATTCGGGTGTCAAAAGAACAGCAAAAACGGTTGCAAGCCTTGCTTTGCTGGCTTTGCAACCGTTTTTGTTGTTTCAGGTAAATGATGCCTTTTCTCATAAGCTCACGCTATTGCCATGAATTCCGGCATCGATTTTCCATGTTTTCCGTGATTCCGATGCTTTCTCCTCATAAGTTCACGCTATTGCCATGAGCTCTAGCATCGAGTTTCCATGTTTTCCGTAATCCCGATGCCTTCTCCGGCATCGATATTTAAAACAACTTTCCTATCCGATGTTTCTTGTCTCAAAGAGAAAGCTACTCGCCCCATATTTCAAACCATTTTCTCATATTATAAGCTATTTTTATGAGCTCAAGCATCGATTTTCTATATTTTTGATGTTTCCGATGCCTTTTTCTCATAATCTCACGCTATTGCAATGAATTCAGGCATCGAGTTTCCATGCTTTCCATAATCCCGATGCTTTCTCATCATAAGCCTATCTATCGCCAAGAGCTTTGGCATCGATTTTCTATGTTTTCCGTAATCCCGATGCCTTCTCATCATAAGCCTGTCTATTGGCAAGAGCTCTGGCATCGATTTTCTATGTTTTCCGTAATCCCGATGCCTTTCCCACATAAGCTCACGCTATCTGAAGATTTCTTTTTTGCAGATGATCCAGGAAATAGCAGCTGCGATCATCTCCGTGATCCAGAATGCATGCCAGACACCTGCTGCGCCAAGAATCCTGCTCAGTATAAATGCAAGTGGAAGGATTGCCACAATGTAACGGATCAGGGAAACGATCAAAGATTGTATTCCCTTTCCAAGCCCTTCTAAAGCTCCTGATACTGTAACGGAAACGGCTGAAACCACAAAACCGATACTGATAAGACGAAGCGCTTCTTTGCCGAGACGGATGGTTTCCGGATTGGAAGTAAATAAGCCGATCAGCATCTGTGGAACTGCCATACAAAGGATCGTTCCGATCACCATCACACCTGCGATCAGGATAAGAGCTGATGAAAAAATCTCTTTTACACGTTTTTTCTCACCCGCACCGTAGTTATAACCGATCAAAGGACGCATTCCCTGCACAACCCCATTTCCGGTCAGGTACAAAAACGTCTGCAATTTAAAATACGCGCCAAGCACAAGCACATAGCTGGCTGAATATGCTGCAAGAATTCCGTTTAATGCGGATACCTGGATTGATGGCAATGCAAGATTCAACGTTGCAGGCACTCCGATCGCATATAATTTGCCACAGATCATTTTCTGCGGCTTCATTTCCCGGATACGGACTTTCACTGGGATTGGTTTAAAAAAGTAAAAAAGTAAATATCCGGCAAACGATACCATCTGTCCGATTCCCGTCGCAAGTGCTGCTCCCCGGATTCCCATTGCCGGGAAAAATCCGATCCCGAAGATCATCAGCGGATCCAAAATAATATTTGTCACACATCCGATCAGCATGCAAAGCATGGATGTTTTCATCCGTCCGACCGACTGGAAGATTTTCTCAAAGCAAAGTCCCGCCGCATTCGGCACCGCAAATAAAAATACCACATTTGCGTACTCTACCCCCATTTTCACAATTGCTTCATCCTGTGTGAACATGCGAAGAAACGACGGCATAATAAAAATACTGACCATTGCAAGCACGAATCCGTGGATCATGTTTAATAAGATTCCAAGTGAAGCGGACTCATTGGCAAACTTCTGTTTCTGTGCTCCCAAAAAATACGCCATCGTTGCATTGATTCCGATCGCAAAGCCGATCACAACTGCATTCACCAGATTTTGCAGCGGGAATACTAATGATAATGCTGTCATTGCATCCTCACTGATGCTTGCAACAAAGTAGCTGTCAATGATGTTATAAAGTGCATTTACCAGCATCGAAAAAGTCATTGGCAATGCCATAGAGATTACAAGCGGCATTACCGGCTTTTCTTTCATAAATTCCTGATTCATTTTTATTCTCCTTTTTTACCCTAATCCTATTACATAACAAAGTGTGCGCTTGACGCACACTTTCGCGCACGAGCGGATAGCGTAGCTATATATTCATCTCCGCGAGTTGCCATCCTCGCGGAGCATTTTTATGTAATAGAAACGAAGTTTCCTATTACATAAAAAATGCCACACAATCGGGAATATCCGCGATTGTGTGGCGAAAAGTAGAGCTGATGCTCCAGAAAAATCCACTCCATAATTGGTTTTGGTCTTTCATTATAGTCTGAATCTACTTTGTCTGTCAAGTTTTTTTGATAAGTTTTAGAATGAAATTCGACAAAGGAAATCAAAAAATTTTCTTGCTGAATTTCTTTTTATTTATGCAAGAAAAGAATAAAAATTTCAGCATTTTTTCGACAAAATTTCAATATCGGCATTATGTACAGAACTTGCCTATTTGTTCTTCTCGTTTGCTTTCTCGATTAAAAGAAGGAGATCGGCTAATTCATCTTCAGACAGCTGTGTATAATCAGACAGCTCTTTTGCTGTAGCCTCATGTCCGTTTTCGTTGAAGAGATATTTTTTTGCTTCATTTACAAGAGCAACTTTTCCGACCATTGCCTTCTCATCTTCATCTTCCCCTTCAAACTCCAGGATCATTGCTTTCATGGCCGCTTCCACAGACTGCTGTAATTCCTGTTCAGCATCCAGCTCCTCTCCTGCACCACACAGATCCATCAGCTTTAAAAATAATGCCATATTCCCTTCCTGGATGATATCCTCAAAGCCTTCCGAAGACACCGCCAGCTCTTTTGCCATCTCTAATACCCGAAGCATCCAGCTGTCTGAAATTGCACGGATCACAGAGTCGTCCCCCTGTAACAGCTTGGCATACATTTCTTCCTGTTTTTTCGGAGAATATACTGGCAGACTGTTGATCTCCTCTAAATACATCTGGAACATCTTCGATTCTGGCAGTACACTTTTACCGGCATCCTCTTCTTTTTCAGAAGAACCCTCTGCCTCTTTGTCCTCTGTCCATGCAGTATCTTCTGCATCGCCATCCTCATCTGCTTCTTCCTCCGCGTCCTCTTCTTCATCATGCGGCGTCAGAAGAAATTCCAGTACCATATTCTGCTGTGCTTCATTCAGATCCATCTCTTTGAAATAGCTTAATATCTCCTCTTTGGAGAGTGGCGCTGCGGAAGTCCGGATAATCTCGGATACCTCGTGGATCGTTTCAGTAAAAATACTCTGGTCTAACATTGTTCTATCTCTCTTAACCTTTATTCTTTACGAGCCTATGCCAAAATCTCTTTTGCAAGCTCTTCCATGTCAGTCACATTCTCTTCCTTCATTGTAGATTTGATGCTGACCGTCTTCTCACAGATCGTAATATCTTTCATTCCTTCTAAGATACCCTTCATTCCTCTTGCTGCACATGGTGCCCAGGATCCGTTCTCGATCAGTCCTACCGTACGTTTCTGGAAATTCTTATGTGCAAGGCGGTGAAGGAAATCTTCCATTGGAGGGAAAATGCCTCCGTCATAAGAAGCTGCTGCAAGGATTACTTTTCCATAACGGAATGCATTTGCAACTGCCTCTGCCATATCATCTCTTGTCAGATCCATGAAAACAGCATTTGCACCCTGCTCTTTTAAGATCTCTGTCATCTTCTCTGCTGCAGCCTTTGTATTTCCATGGATGGATGCACATGCAACCAGGATTCCATCTTCTTCCGGTTCATAGCTGCTCCATTTTAAATATTTTTCAATATAAAAGCCAAGATTCTCTTTTAAAATCGGTCCGTGAAGCGGGCAGATCATCTGGATATCAAGTCCTGCTGCTTTCTTTAAAAGTCCCTGGACCTGAACTCCGTATTTTCCTACGATATTGATAAAATATCTTCTTGCTTCGTCGGTCCATTCTTCCTCTGCTGCAAGTGCACCGAATTTTCCGAAGCCATCTGCTGAGAATAAAATCTTCTCAGTCATCTCATATTCTACCATAACCTCTGGCCAGTGAACCATTGGTGCCATCACAAACATGAGCTTATGTGTTCCAAGCTCTAATGTATCTCCCTCTTTTACAACAACACAGCGTTCTTCCAGATGAGCGATATCAAAAAACTGTGGCAGCATTGCTTTTGCTTTTGCACTTAACACAAGCTGTGCCTGTGGATATAAATCTGCCAGACGTTTGATGTTTGCCGCATGATCCGGCTCCAGATGCGAGATCACCAGATAATCAACGTTTCTTCCATCCAGTGCTGTTTTCAGATTTTCAAGCCATTCTTCAGTCTTTCTTGCATCAATCGTATCCATAACGGCTACTTTCTCGTCCAAAATCACATAGGAATTATAAGAAACTCCATTTGGAATCTGATACTGGCTCTCAAACAGATCCAGTGTGGTGTCGTCTGCACCAATGTATTTGATTGCATCTGAAATATAAGTATCTTTCATCTTTATCCTCTTCTTTCTGACTTTGTGTCATTTTATTCTGCATTCGTTCATATAAAATAAAATCAGGAATTATTCCTGTTTTTAAATTTAGCTCAAATTACTGGAATTGTCAATCCTTTTTGATGGAATTTTTGCGCAATCTGCCTGAGATAAACTAATATGCAGATCCCTTGATGCCCGATCATTCCCTGCCATAAAAATACCATACAACACCTAATCCAACTGCGGTCATCACAATTGTAAACAGTATGCCGCCTGCGGTCGGATAAAAGCTAAAATTCAGCCAGCCTGTTTCTGTACGGATCACTGCCACAAGATTCGCTGCGATATGTCCAAGCACCGCCATCGACAGCTTTCCTGTCTTCTCCAGCACCAATGCAAGAAATAATCCGATTGCTGTTGCATACAAAAACTGCACCAGATTCACATGCATAATGCCAAAGATCAGTGCGGATCCAACGAGTGCCGGTGTTGCTCCGATGTATAATTTTAACCGCTTGTATACAACACCACGGAATAATAATTCCTCTGCAAATGGAATCACCAGACAGGAACCTAACAGCTCAAATAGAACCGTTCCTGCAAAAAAAGACTGATTTGCCTCCTGGAATCCTTCCGACATCTGCACCAGCGGTGTCATTGCGATGATATTATTGACTGCAATTCCAAGTGTCATGGCTCCAACAGCCACAAGTGCTGCATCTGCCAGCCTTTTCGTACCAGACTCTTTCTGTTCTGTTCCATAGACTACCTGCTCTGCGGACTGATCCAGCTTATAAAAGCTCATGGTTACCGGTATGGTTGCCGCTGAGCAGATCAGCTGCCGCAGCATATAGGTCTGCGGTGCATCCCCTATAAAAAGCCCCAGCACAAAATACATAAGACTTGATGCCACATAATAAAGCCCGATCGGGTAAATCACCTGCCAAAGCTTAAAACCACCTGTTGTTTTCAATCTGTTTCTCCTTTTTGCACTCTGCTCTTCCTGTTACATATGGTGCAGTGTCTCTACCACTTCCTGTATATTATCACAGACACGATATGCCCCTGCATCCTCCAGCTGTTCTTTTTTCCCAAATCCATAAGATACACCGATACAGCGTATGCCAAATTTGCCTGCTCCGATCACATCATACTCGGTATCACCGATCAGACACATTTCCTCTTTCGTGATCTGCATATGCTCCATCCGTCTTCCAAGTTCTTCTAACACCTGCTGTTTTGTACTGATGCTTCCGTCTAAAGTAGAACCAACGATCTCGTCAAAATAAGGTGTCAGCGAAAAATGCTCAAGGATCCGTCTGCAGGCTGTTTCAGGCTTTGAAGACGCCAGTGCGATCACATAGCCTTCTGATTTCAGCTGCCGGATTGCATCTGCCACACCTTCATATAGTTCACATTCAAAAATGCCTGTCCTATCAAACCGCTCTCTATATTTGACAACTGCCTGCCATGCCTTGTCCGCATCAAATCCATATTTTTCCCGGAAAACCGGGTCTAACGGCGGTCCGATAAAGCACAACAGCTTCTTACGGTCCGGTTCATCAATCCCGAAGCTTTTCAATGCATACTGTACACATTTTGTAATTCCCTCCTCGGAATTAATGATTGTTCCATCTAAATCAAATAAAATTGCCTTCATTATCGCTCCTTCAATTCTCCAAGCAGCTGTGAAACGGTCTTTCCAAGAACCGGATGCCGGTAATTCTGACAAAGCTCTGCCAACGGTTTTAATACAAAATCACGATTTTGCATATCAATATGAGGAATGATCAGTTCATCCGACTCATATACAAGCTTATCATAAAAAATAATATCCAGATCCAGTGTCCGCGGTCCCCAGTGAATGATCCGCTCCCGGTTCGCATGCTGTTCGATCTCATGTAATCTCTCTAATAACTCCTGCGGCGTCAAAAGCGTCTCCAGTGCGATCGCTCCGTTTATAAAATCATCCTGCTCCACTCCGCCGTAAGGCTTTGTGACCAGCAGGCCGGACATGTTCACATTCTTTATGCCTTCTGTTTCTGCCAGTTCCTTCACGCCATTTTCAATATAGGCATTTTTATCACCCATATTCGATCCTACTGCCAGATATACCTGATGCCAGCTTCTTTCGATCGTCACGGATACGTTTTCAAATGGCAGTCCGATCGGCGCATGTGGTTTACATAATTCAATCTCAACACCGCGCAGCACCGGCATACGAAGCAGCATCGCCTGTGCTAACTGTTCCGCTGCGCTCTCGATCAGCTTATACGTATGTATCTGCAAAAATTCTGTGATAAAATGACTCGCTTCCCCATAATTCATCGAATCATCCAGGCAATCTGTTTTTCCTGCCTTTCTGCAATCCAAAAACAGCTTCGCATTTACATAAAAATCCTGTCCATCCCTTGTTTCCTCCGGGAAAACTCCATGATGTGCAAATACTTTTAAATTCGTTATTTTTATAAAATCCTGACTCATCTTTTTTTCTCTTCTTCCGATAAATCGGTATTCTTTCTTTGCTCTTACTGATATAGGATCAGGCAGGACGCATCCTGTCTGATCGTTTATGCAAAACGTAAGATTGCTTCGGTCATCCGGATCGCGCGGGCGTTCTCTTTCACATCATGTACCCGGACAAACATGCATCCTGCCTGTACACCAAACACAGATGTTACAAGTGTTCCTTCCACACGTTCTGCTGCCGGAAGATCTAAGGTCAATCCAACGACAGACTTTCTTGAAGTGCCCAGAAGCACCGGATAGCCAAGTTCCTTTAACTGCTTTAACTGAGCAATCGCCTCCAGATTGTTCTCATAACTTTTTCCAAAGCCAACACCCGGATCCAGAATGATCTTATCCTCTGCAATGCCTGCTGCTTTCGCAAGCGCGATTGTTTCACGCAGGTCATTCTTCATATCTTCCATAAAATTCTCATATTCTGCTTTATCACGGTTATGCATAAGACAGCATGCCAGTCCTGACTCTGCGATGACCTTTGCCATGCGTTCATCGTATTTTAAGCCCCATATATCGTTGATGAGATCTGCTCCAGCCTTTGCCGCTGCCTCTGCAACACCACTTTTATAAGTGTCCACAGAAACCGGTATATCAAATTCCTTTTTGACTGCTTCGATCACCGGAACCACACGCGAGATTTCTTCCTCATCTGAAATCTTCGTATATCCAGGTCTTGTGGATTCTCCACCAATATCAAGGATATCTGCGCCATCCCGGATCATCTCTTCGGCATGCTTTAACGCCGCATCCATCTGATTGAACTTCCCGCCATCAGAAAAAGAATCCGGTGTCACATTCAAGATACCCATAATATAAGTGTATCCTGCTTCTTTGAACTCCCTTTTTCCAATCTTCATTCTGTCTGCCCTCTCTGCTGTTTCTATTCTCCGTTCCCATAAAAAACGGATTCTTTTTTATCTTACCAGTTGGAAAAACTTCTGCTGTAACCGTTCCTCTTCCTCAAAAATTCCTCTGCTTACAAAGGTAACCGTCTTGCTTCCCGGCTTCTTCACGCCGCGCATTGTCATGCACATATGCTCTGCCTCGATCATGACCATTGCCCCCTGCGGCTTCAGATATTCCATCAGCGCATCTGCAATCTGGGCCGTCAGCTGTTCCTGAAGCTGTGGGCGCTTTGCATAAACCTCTACGGTACGCGCAAGCTTGCTTAAGCCTACTACTTTTCCGTTCGGAATGTATGCAATATGTGCTTTTCCATAAAAAGGCATAAAATGATGTTCACAGGTCGAATAAAATGTAATATCTTTTTCAAGAACCATTGCATTATCTTTTACATGAAAAGTTTTGGATAAAGGTTCTTCTGCTGTCTGTGTCAGTCCTCCAAAGATCTCTTCATACATTCTGGCAATACGATCCGGTGTATCAAGAAGTCCTTCTCTGCCAGGATCCTCTCCGATTCCTTCCAATATTAATCTGACGCCTTGTTCTATTTTCTTTTTATCCATCTTTTTTCCTTCTTTGATCTATACTGAAACTTTGCTTTTGCACGATGTGTTTTCTTAATATCAGTCTGCCTGTATGGTCTGCTTTACCTCTTTCAGATAAGACAGCGAGCCAAATGCCAGAATCACACCATCTGTTGCGGTATGTGCCAGTGCCTGTTCCACAGCTTCTGTTATGGAATGGCATGCTTTTACTTCCGGTTTCTGTTCCAGTATTGTTATTACCTGCATGTTTTCGTTTTTCTGCTGTCTTTCCTTATATAAATCAGAAACGATCCCTACTGCTTCCTCTGCAAGCTTTTCTGCCGTCATGGCCCTTGGATTATCAGGTGTTACAGTATAGACTGCTCCCGCATAAGGCAGCATAGTCTTAAGCACTTTTGCATGCTCTTTGTCTGCAAGCACCCCTATTATATAAGTTATCGGTTTATTTGTAAAATAATTTTCAATCGCCATGGCAAGTTTGACAGCTGCATCCTCATTATGCGCACCATCTAATATGACCCACGGATTCCTGTGGATCACTTCAAACCTTCCCGGCCACTTTGTCTTCGCCATACCGGAACAGATCACAGAATCTTTGATCTTTAAGACATCTTTTAGTATATGGATCGCAAGCATGGCATTCTCGATCTGATAGCTTCCTGTCATGGAAAGTGTAATCGTTCCAGCTAACGGACAGGAAAAGCGAAGCTGCTCTGGCGTATTTTCCAGTAAAACAGCTTCATCCGGATCAGAAACAAAAAGCGGCGCCTGTTGCTCTTCTGCCACTTTCCGGATGACCGGAAGAATTCTGTCTCTGTATCTGCCCTGTGATGTTGTGACAACAGGACAGCTTTCCTTAATAATCCCCGCTTTGACCAGGGCAATCTCTTCCACTGTATTCCCAAGGAACTGCATATGGTCTAAGCTGATCGAAGCAAGCACGGAACAGACCGGATGAGTGATCAGATTCGTCGCATCTGTCCGTCCGCCCATTCCGACTTCCAGCAGCACATAATCGCAGGAATTTTCATAAAACCAGACAAATGCCATCGCTGTCTCCACCTCAAAAATAGTCGGGTGTGGCATTCCTTTGCTCACCATACTGTCACAGGCTGCTTTTACCTGCTCAAAAATCCTCGCATAGTCTTCCCTGCTTATATTGGTCTGGTTTATGCGCCATACCTCTAACGGATCAAAAACTGCCGGAGACGTATATCTGCCAACCTTATATCCCGCCTCCATCAGCACACTTTCCAGAAATGCACCGACAGAGCCTTTTCCATTTGTTCCTGCTATATGGATGATATTCAGTTTTTCCTGGACATCTGACAATTCTCTCATCAGATTTTGGATGCTTTCCAACCCTAAAATACTTCCGCTTTTGCCGATCTGCTGTGCGCAAAGGCGTGCCTGTTCGTAGTTCATATCATACTTTCCTGCTGTCTGCCTAAAATCTTATCGCTTTGTTCCCTTTGTATCACGGTTACCGATCCGAAGCCGGTTTAATACTACTTCTTTTTCCTTCACTTCGATCGTCTGCTCTGTCTCATCTTCTAACAGATAAATATTCTCTAATGAATCCTGTGCGGCAAGCTTCATGCCCCGGACTCCGACTGCTCCTTTTTTCTTCTCCGGTATCGTATTTACCTCGATCCGAAGGAACATATCCTTCTTGGACTGCATTACGATCGTGCTCTCTCCATTTACGGCATGGACAAAAAGAAGTTCATCCTCGTCATTCAGCTTTGTTGCTGCCGTTGTACGTTTTGCAACATCAAATTCGCTTCCATCTACCAGCTTCAACATTGCCATTTTAGAGCCAAAAAGTAATTTGGTTCCAATGATCGCACCGAGGTTTATAATGTATACAATATTCTCCTCACTGCTGTTATAATTGCTCAGATTGTCGATCGGGATTCCCTTATCCCTGAACTTTCCATATGGAAGATCTAATACCTTTAACAGATGCATCTGTCCTTTGTCCGTAAAAATACAGATCTTATCGGTATTCTTACAGGTCATGATATACCGGTTCTCTGTATCGGCAGCTTCTTTATTTCTCTCATAAACACTGACATCCACCGTCTTGGCATATCCAAAACGATCCATCAGGAATACCACATCCGTTTCTTCGATCTTCTTTTCTTCTACAACGGCTGCTTCCAGGTTGGCGATCTGTGTACGTCTTGCTCTTGCGTACTGTTTCTTGTATGCCTGTAATTCCTTAATGATCACTTTTGCCATAGTCGCACGGTTGCCTAAAATATCCTCATATTCTGCAATATTCTTTAAGGTCTGCTCATGATCCTTCATAAGTGCTTCTAATTCCAGTCCGATCAGCTTCTGCAGACGCATCTCCAAAATAGCAGTTGTCTGGCGCTCCGTAAAACGAAGCTTTGCGGCAGCCTTTCTGGAGGCTTCTGATTTGAAACGGATCTGATCTGTAATACCCTCCGTGAGACAGGCTCTCGCTTCTTTTACGTTCTTACTTCCGCGCAGGATCTCAATGATCAGGTCGATCACATCGCAAGCTTTGATGAGTCCTTCCTGGATCTCTTTTTTCTCCAGCTCTTTTTTCAGTAAGGTCTGATATTTTCTTGTAGCAAGCTCATACTGAAAATCCACATGATGGCGGATGATCGGTACAACACCAAGTGTCTCCGGTCTGCCATCTGCAACTGCCAACATATTTACACCAAACGTGTCCTCTAACTTTGTCTTTTTATATAAGAGATTGATCAGATTCTGAGTATCCGCTCCTTTTCGAAGTTCTAACACGATACGGATTCCTTCTTTGGAAGACTGGTTTGTGATATCAACAATATCATTTGTCTTCTTCGTCTCTACCAGACTGTATACATCATTTAAGAACTTTCCAATATTGGCACCGATCATCGTATACGGGATCTCCGTAATGACAAGCCGTTCTTTCCCGCCCTTTACCGGTTCTACTTCTACTTTTCCACGGATCTTGATCTTGCCCATTCCTGTGGAATAAATCTGTAAAAGCTCATCTTTATTGGCAATGATTCCGCCGGTCGGAAAATCCGGTCCCGGAATGTATTCCATCATCTGTTCCGTATTGATATCCGGATTCTTAATGTAAGCGATCACACCATCGATCACTTCGCCCAGATTGTGCGGTGGAGTGCTTGTTACCATTCCGACTGCAATACCATCTGATCCATTTACCAGAAGGTTCGGGATCTTCACCGGGAGTACTTCCGGTTCTTTTTCTGTCTCATCGAAGTTCGGGACAAAATCGACTACATCTTTATCAAGGTCTGCCAAAAAGGCTTCCTGCGTGATCTTCTGAAGGCGTGCCTCAGTATATCGCATCGCAGCTGCCCCATCTCCCTCGATGGAACCAAAGTTTCCGTGTCCATCCACTAATGGAAGCCCTTTTTTGAATTCCTGTGCCATAACAACAAGTGCATCATAGATGGAGCTGTCTCCGTGTGGATGATATTTACCCATGGTATCACCGACAATACGCGCACATTTACGGTACGGTTTGTCATATCGAATTCCAAGTTCATACATATCATATAAGGTTCTTCGCTGGACCGGCTTTAAGCCGTCACGGACGTCCGGCAACGCCCTTGCGATGATAACGCTCATCGCATAATCTATATAAGACTTCTGCATCAGTTCCGAATACTCGGTACGGATGATCTGTTCTTCCTGCTGCATCATTCTATCCTCTCTGTTATTCGTTTTTTATCAGGATGATACCCTGTCAAATAGGCGCATGTTCGATTTGTGTGATGAGATTACACAAAAAATATCGCGAGTTTCATTGTGCAAAACATTCCAATGAGCCTCTGAAA
>CAKRLC010000081.1 GCA_934358955.1 uncultured Roseburia sp.
AGGTGCATCTGTTACACATGAGAACTTCAATGTAACACAGAAAGCAACTGTTTCAGCAGATGTACAGGCAAATCAGTCAGCAGGAGCCGGAAGTGATGCATTCGTTAGATCAGATGCAAAAGAAATTAACTGGAATAATTAACCAAAGGAGGAGTCCTATGTACTGCAAAGGCTTAAAGCAGTTAAAGGCGGATCAGAAAAAAGGAATATCGATGGCGATTGTATTGTGTGTATCGGCATTTTTCATCGCATTTGCTGCTGCAATTGTATATACGGCAGGACTCCTTACTGCCGAATCAAACCACAGGCTTCTGGAGGAGCGCTGTTATCAGCTTGCAAAAAGTGCAGCAGATGTGATGGACAAAGAGCTTACCTCTTATGACCAGAAAAAAGACAATACAGTGACGAGAAACATATTTTATGATTTTGCCAATGAATTCTTAGATGACGGGCGGTATCTTGTATACAATACAGATTCACCGGAAGCAACGAGTTACCGGTTTACGACGGCTGGCACCGATATGGATTCACCGCAGACAAGCGGCAGCCTGTATGGTGACGGATATGGAAATATCTGTATTACGTTAAAAAAAGAGTTAAATACGGATGAGACAAATCCGGGAGAAGGAACCATCAAGGTATCTGCGGGAAGTAACTATGAATCAGAAATTAATAACATCAAGAATACGATGATCCGGAAATATATGCTGGTTGTCGATGTGACAGCTTATGAGGAAGACCGGAGCTATACGTACACGACAGAATATACGAGACAGGAAACGTATGATGTTCAGTTTACTTATAAAGATGACATCATTGTCTGGAATACAAAAACAAATAACTGGCGTTATGGTACCGACAATGGAACAGTATGCCAAATGACTGCAGGTGACGAGATTCATTACAGATATCTGACGGATTCGACACAGTCCTGTAAGTTTATCGCCAACAGCTATGAGGGGGGAGGAAGTACCGGTGACTAGAATAGGAAAGACAAAGGCGAATGCCGGCGAGACGCTGGTTGAGGTTGTAGCAAGTATTTTTATCTTCCTGATCCTGATGGCAATCATCCAGGGGGCAATCTCATATAGTACGGCTTCTCTTGAGAAGAATAAGCAAATCAGACAGGACAACCAGAGCATATTAAAGGCACTTCAGATGACAACGGAATCAGAGAACATGACAAAAGATATTGCTTTTCATGCAGTCGGCAAGAATGGCCAGCTGGGGGAGAACGTATTCAATGTGAAGATGAATCTCAGCAAAAAGAAAGTAAGCTATAAAAATACAAAAGGGGGAGACTCGGAGATCACGTTTTATCTGTTTGATGTACCGAACACCTCTGGTACAGGAGGTGGCACGACTCCTTGATGAAGATGAAGAAGAACAAAGACAGAAGAAAAGCAGGAACAACACTTGTAGAGACGATGGTGACGTTGCTGCTGATCATGATCCTGATGACGATGGCAGCCGGTTCCTTAAGCTCGGCATTCCGTATTTTCTTAAAGATTCAGAAGACACAATATGCGCAGTCGGTTCTGGATACTGCGATGACAGAGCTTCGGACACTGACCGCGAATGCCTCCGGCTATGTGAAAATCTATGCCGATGGAAACGAAATCACTGACAAAGAAGGCATAGATACCGGAACAGGGACAGCCCTGGAATTTTTAAATGAAGAAGGCTATGCCGTGCTGCTTTCCACAGATGGGTGTAAGGCAACTGATATTTATATCACGGGCAGCCGCACCGGAGAAGTGGAAGCAGTGGAACAAGGACAGCTTTTGGTACGTTACTATTTTCCGACCAGCGGCAAATATGTAACAGAAAAAGGAAGCAAATCGGTGGCAAGAGCGGTTACGACTGCTTTTGGAAGCGGATTTTATATGGGAGACTATTTAGAGATCACCTATTCTTTCCCGGCAGAAAGCACATCCGGGAAAGTGTCATCCGTCACAGCAACGCTAAAGCTCTATGCAGATGCAGCGCATACCGAAGAGCTTGCCAGTGATACGGAGATCTTAAGCTTCCGCAGGGAGCTGACAAAAAAGAGCACAGTAACTGCGATAAAAGAAGCTGCATCTGGCACAGGAACAGGTGAAGGAAGTGGTGGAACCGGTGGTACAGGCAGTACAGGAAGCGGAAGCAGTGGGACCGGTGGCACAGGCGGCACAGGAAGTGGAAGCAGTGGGACCGGAGGTACGGGAAGTGCAGCTGGCGGAAGCAACGTGATCATCGTTCCTGAGGGCAGCTGATGATGAATCGTTAAATTCATACGATAAACATATTTGCAAATCCGCCCAAGAATGTTATACTTATCACAAGTGAAGTAGAGAGGAACGAAAAAAGTGATCTTTTTTTTGGAGACAGTTTTGTGGGTGATCCGATTTTTCTTCGGTGCCTGCGTTTTCAGTTTTTTAAATGTAATAGTAGACAGGCTTCCACGCGGAGAGAGTGTTGTAAAAGGCAGAAGTCATTGTACCGGCTGCGGCAGGGTATTAACCCCGCCGGAGCTGGTGCCATGTGTCAGCTATCTTTGCCTGCGAGGAAGGTGTAAGGGCTGCGGAGCTGTGATCCCGGTACGTGATTTTATTACGGAGCTTATCGGAGGATTTTCTTTTATCGCCTGTGGGCTTGTGTTTGGCTGTGGCAGTCTTGGAATTTTATCCCTGGATGGCACAGTGATTTTTGTGTATATGGGGATCCTTATGGTAGTTGCATTGATCGACTGGGATACGCAGATGATCTATGACAGGTTCCAGATTGCGGTTCTTCTTCTTGGGCTGATAAGCATCTGGCTGTTTCCACAGCATGGTATTACAGACCGGCTGATCGGGGCAGTGATCATTTCTGTGCCGATGCTTTTACTTACGATCTTAGTTCCCGGCGCATTTGGTGGAGGGGATATCAAGCTGATGGCAGTATCCGGTTTTTTCCTTGGTACGTCGTCCATTGTATGCGCAATGTTTTTCGGACTGCTCACCGGCGGTGGCTATGCTGCAGTGATGTTAAAGTCCGGCAGGCTTGGCAGGAAGGATCAGTTCGCATTCGGACCATTTCTGGCATTCGGACTGGCGATTGCTGCATTCTTCGGCGATGCGATCGCCGGATGGTATCTTTCTATTTTATAAGGTGCGATTTTACAGAAGAAGAAATTACAAATAACATAGACAGGGGAGAATAATATGGCAAGATTTCGATATGTCGCAAAAGACATGACCGGAAAACTGCATAAAGGTATGACCGAAGCTGCGACCGAGGCTGCACTGGGTGCAGAACTGCGGGAGCAGGAGCTTTTCCTTGTAGAGGTGAAGAATCTGACCGAGGAGCAGGGGTATAAGGCGCTGAAGCCAAAACAGCTTGCAGCGTTCTGCAAAGAGATGTCCACGCTTCTGGCTTCCGGTATCAGCCTGGTAAGGGCATTGGACATCATTTCAGAGCAGGAAGGAATCTCACGGCAGGAGAGAGAGATCTATCAGGCAGTTTTGCTGGACTTAAAAAGAGGTATCAGCCTCGCTGAAGCGATGGAGACGAAGAAGTGTTTTCCGGATCTGATGATCGGTATGATCCGCTCCGGTGAGGGAAGCGGTAATATTGACGTTGTCATGGAACGGCTTGCTGTACAATATGAAAAAGATTATAAGCTGACACAGCAGGTCAAGTCGGCGATGACTTATCCGATGGTCCTTTTGGTATTGTGTGTGGTAATTGTTATTTTGATCGTTACTTTTATTTTACCGCAGTTCCAGTCGTTATTTGACCAGATGGACAGCCTGCCATGGATAACAAATGTCCTGATCTCTATTTCAGATTTTCTTGTACAGCGGTGGTATGTGGCATTGCTCGTTGTCTTTACCGTGGTCATGCTGCTCCGTGTGATCGCAGCGGTTCCGGCAGTGCGCATGGAACTGGATTATATGAAGGTGCAGATGCCGATTTTCGGAAAGCTGCATAAGGTAGTGTATACAGCACGTTTTGCAAGAACCCTGAGCAGTCTGTATTCAAGTGGTATGCCGATCGCCAATGCGATCAGTATCGCAGGAAAGACGATTGGAAATATTTATGTAGAGAATCAGTTTGATAAGGTGGTATCGCGGGTGCGGAGTGGTATCCCGCTTTCACAGGCGTTAAAAGAAGTGGATGGTCTGATGAGAAAGCTTTCCAGTACGATTCTGATCGGTGAGGAAAGCGGACGGTTAGATACGATGCTTGATTCAATCGCAGTCACGCTTGAAGATGAAGCAGAGCAGGCGACGAAGCGAATGGTAACGCTGTTAGAACCGATCCTGATCATTTTCATGGCATTGATCGTCGGATTTATTATGATCGCAGTCATGCTGCCGATCTATCAGTCTTATGCAGCGATCGAGAATGCATAATCAGGAAGAGAATACGAAAGAACAAGAGGAAAGCAAATGAGCGATACAGTAATTATTTTACAGGACGAATGCATCATTGCTGCGGCAGGAAAAGATGGAAAAAACCCAAAGATCACTCAGATAGAGAGGATTCCTGTAGAGGGATACGGGGAACTCATGGAACAATGGAAGATGGCTCTTGCGACTTATTTAAAGAGTCATCATACAGGACAGGTGAAGCTTGTGCTTCCGGCGTCCGCATCGACTGCGCGAATGTCACAGATCCCGTATGCATCCGGAAAACAGCTTGCCAAGATGGCAGCGAATGTGCTGGCAGAAAGCGCCGGTGAGGGAACTGCAGATTATTCCGTGATCCAGGCGGAGAAGAAGAGTGGAGTCAGCCTCTGCTGCGGAAGTGCAGACAGTGTGTTTTTACAGAAGCTGATCGGCATGTGCATGGAGATCGGGCTGCCTTTGAAGGAGATCTCCGTTCCGATGGAAGGATATTTAAAAATCCTTGCACAGATGAAGGAATACCATAATAAGACAGCGATTTATCTGTTTTTTGAAGAGAACAGTGTGACAAGTCTTCTTTATAAAGAGGGTGTCTATTATTATTCAACGAGAAGCCGGCTGTTCAGTGAACGTGGAACGTTAGACTTTGGAACAGAGATCGTCCGTAATATTTCCGGTCTGGTACAGTTCTATGCGGCAGCAAAAGAGACGACACCGATCACGGATGTCTTTTATGCAGGCTGCCTTGCAGATGATTTTGAAGTCAGCGTGGAAGGAATCCAGAATCTGAACCTGAAGGTCCAGCCGTTAGCAATCGATCTTCCGGCAGAGCTGAACACAAGGGCGGAAGATTATCTGCCTTGTCTGGGAGCTTTTTTCACAGATAAGAAGAAAGAATTAAACCTGTATCAGGTATGGCAGGCAACCAAAGCAGAGCATGAGAAAGCACAAAAAGGAGATCTTTTAAAGAATCTGATCTTTCCGGCGATCACACTTGTGTTATGCATGATCATTTTTGTGGCAACTTTGATCTTAAATCAGGTGAAGTCATTACAGATCAGAAGTATCCGGGAATGGATCAACGATCCATCCATACAGGAGCAGTACGAGAAAGCGAATGAACGAAAGCAGGTAAGCAGTGAGCTTGCAACTGCAATCCGTCAGGTAGATCAGGCAACGGAGAATCTGGACAGCTATCCGGACCTGACGATGGAGATGATCCGTACGATCGTTGATGTCAGCGGACAGGATATGGATGTCCGGGTACAGACGATGGATATTTCCACAGGAACACTGACCTATAATGCTGTCAGCAGACAGGTTATCGATATTCCGGTTTATGTACAGAAGCTGGAGAACACAGGCCTGTTTGAGTCAGTCGATTACAATGGTTATTCGTATGATAACGAACAGTATACATTGATGCTGTCCTGTGTTTTAAAAGCAGAAGAAGTCGGAGGTGATGCACAGTGAAGATCGAGATGGAATTAAAACCGGGGGATATCGTCCTGTTAAAGCTTCTGGCATGTATCCTGATCGCATTTTTCTCTTTCCGTTTCCTGATTTTCCCTGGAATTGAGAAGAACCAGGAGATGGAGATCACAAGACAATCCTTAGAAGAAGAACAGGAAGAAATGCAGTTTACGATCAACAATGCCCCGACTGTGGAGACGATGATCGAGAAACAGAAGGATACTTTAAAAGAAAAAAGTACAGCATATCAGCCGCTGATGGAGAACCGGGAAGTGGATGAGCTGGTGACAGGAATCGTGTTAGAGCATAATCTGTTTCCGGTATATCTTAGTATTGCCGAGACAGTACCGGGCGTACCGGCAGCCTATTTTCTGTCAGACCTTGCAATTCCGGAAGATCCGGAATTGACAGCGGCAGAAACAGATACCGATATGGATACAGAAGATGGGGAGTCAGACGAAGCTTCCGACAGTACGATACCGGATGTGTCAGAGACTTCTTATATCCAGTATATGAATACCACGGAAGTCAGTGTGACGATCCGTGGTACAGAGACAGAAATCCACGCATTTATGGATGATCTGGCAAAGAACTATCAGGGCATACAGATCCGTTCTTTCCAGATCCAGGACAGCTCCTATGTGAACAGCGACTGGGAAATGGTCGATACGATCAGCTGCAATTGTGTGCTTGCTGTGTATACATGCGGAGGAATAGACGAGATGGAGGAAACGCGCAGTGAATAGGAATCTGAGAATCGGTGAAGTATTAACTGAAAAGGGATATGTAACGGAAGAACAGATGTCACAGGCACTGGCTTATCAGAAGGAACACAGGGATAAACGAGTCGGACAGATTTTAAGGGAACTTGGATTTGTCACAGAAGAGCAGGTTCTGGATGCACTTGCAGACAGACTGCATTTAAAGATCGTTGATGTGGCACAGTTATCCGTGGATATTAAGGCAGTCGGCATGATCCAGAAAGATCTCGCAGAGAAAAATCTTCTGCTTCCGGTCAGTGTGCAGGATCACAATATGGTCATTGTCACCAATGACCCGTTGAACTATTTCGCATTAGAGGAAGTGAGACAGCAGACAGGATGTCAGCTGGAGATCTATCTGTGTGAAGAGGAACCTCTGAAAAAGGCGATTTCTTATTATTTTGCAGAGGTTAGTGCGAGAAATGCTGCACAGCAGGCCAATATCGGTTTTGAATCGGCCGCAGAGGAGCTTGAGATCGAAGATCTTGAGAACAGTGATGATGAGGCGCCAATCATCCGACTTCTGAACAGTCTGATCGAACGCGCGATCAAGACAAATGCAAGTGATATCCATGTGGAGCCTTTTGAAAAAGAGACAAAGGTCCGTATGCGTATTGACGGTGTGATCATGGAATATGTTACGATCCAGAAGAATATCCATGCGCCGCTGATCGCCCGTATCAAGATCCTTGCCAATCTTGACATTGCAGAAAAGCGTATTCCGCAGGATGGACATTTCCGTGTAAAATTAGAAGATGGATATGTGAATATCCGTGTTTCCATTCTGCCTACCGTATTCGGTGAAAAAGCAGTTTTACGAATTATGGCAGTGACTGGACAATTAGAGCATGCCAATCACTTTGGTATGGATGATTTCAGTTATCAGCAGTTTTTACCGTTATTGAATTATCCAAATGGTATTATTTATATCACAGGACCGACCGGAAGTGGTAAATCAACCACACTGTATATGATCCTGGAGTATCTGTCAGGCAGAAATGTCAATATATCCACGATCGAGGATCCGGTAGAGAAGAACCTTCCCGGAGTGAACCAGACACAGGTGAACCCGGTCGCAGGCCTTACCTTTGATGTAGGACTGCGCGCACTGATGCGTCAGGATCCGGATATCATCATGGTTGGTGAGACGCGAGATGGTGAAACAGCAGGAACCTCCGTCCGTGCCGCTATTACAGGACACGTTGTACTCAGTACACTTCACACGAACGATGCGGTATCGAGTATCGTCCGACTGGAAGATATGGGAGTTGAGACGTATCTTGTGGCAAACTCCCTGGTAGGACTTGTGGCACAGCGACTGCTTCGAAAGGTATGTCCGCATTGTGCAAAAGAGATGGAGACAACCGAGCAGGAGCGTATTTTCCTTGGGGAAGATGTGAAGACTGTGACACGCGGAATGGGCTGCTCAAAATGTAACCATACCGGTTATACCGGACGAATCGCAGTACATGAGATTTTAGCGATCAATAATGAGATCCGCAGGATGATCGTAGAACATCGGTCTATTGATGAGATCACAGCGTATGCAAGAGAGCATCAGCATATGCGGACATTAAAAGAAAGTGGTTTAGCGCTTGTAAAGGCAGGTGTTACGACACCGGAAGAGTTGATGAAGATCAGCTATGGTGAATAAAAGTCAGTGGACCGGGTCAGGAGCAAGCTGTCAGAAACAGAAGGAGCAATAGAATGGAAAACTGGAACGAGAAGATAGATGCACTGATCAGGGAGGCAAGGAGCCAGAAGGCTTCGGATATCCATATTTCAGAAGGAATGCCAGTCTGGTACCGGGCAAAGGGACAGCTGGTTCCGTCTGAACTTGGAATTGGCTCGGACGAGATCCGGGAACTGATCCTTCATATGATGGATGAGCACCATCGGAAGCAGTTTGAAGCAGGGCTGGATGCTGATTTTTCCATTCAGACAAGTGATGGCTGCAGACAGAGGGTGAATGTGTTCCGCCAGCAGAAGCAGTTGGCAGCAACGATCCGTCTGCTGAATGATGGGATCCCGACCTTAGAACAGCTGAAGATGCCAACTGTTTTATATGATATCGCGATGGCACCGCGGGGGCTGTTTCTTGTGACAGGACCGACCGGAAGTGGAAAATCAACTACACTGGCAGCAATGATCGAGTATATGAACCGCAACCGTGACCGTCATATTATTACGATCGAAGACCCGATCGAGTATGTGTATGAGTGTAAGAAATCACTGATCCATCAAAGAGAGGTCGGAGAAGATGTGCGGGATTTTGCATCTGCGCTTCGCAGTGCACTCCGTGAAGACCCGGATGTGATCTTAGTCGGTGAGATGCGTGATTATGAGACGATTTCGGCAGCATTGCTTGCGGCTGAGACCGGACATTTGGTGTTGTCAACACTGCATACCACCGGGGCAGCCCAGACCGTTGAACGAATTATCGATGCCTGCCCGGCGAACGGACAGAATCAGGTCCGGACACAGCTGGCGGGAACCTTAAGAGGTGTGGTCAGCCAGTGCCTGATCCCGGTAGGAGGCGGCGTCTCGAGGATCGCCGCAACAGAGCTTATGATCGGAACGGATGCCGTACTGAATCTGATCCGCGAAGGAAAAACGCATCAGATCTCCAGCATTATGCAGTCTTCCGGCTCAGCCTCCGGAATGCATACACTGAACATGGATCTGGTCCGTCTGATGAACCTTGGATATATCACAAGGGAGGATGCAGAGAGCTATACGAATAACCGTGCAGAGCTGGAAGAGTATCTGTCAAAATAGGCCAAAGGAATAGAAGCTATAAGCAATCTATATAGGAAAAGCGTGGAAATTAAGGGAAAAGCCGTTGAAATTTGTCGGCTTTTCCTTTATTATTATGTAGAATATCGAAAAACTGTATTTTCATAGGGGATTAGTGATGGCAATATCTGATTACAAATGTGAATAAGACAGTGGATTATATAGAAGGAGGAAGAATATGTATCCAATCGTTAAAAGAGAAAAGCTGGCAGATAAGATTTATCTTATGGATGTCAAAGCACCTCGTGTAGCACAGTACTGCGAACCGGGACAGTTTGTGATCGTAAAGATCGATGAAGAGGGAGAACGTATCCCGCTTACCATCTGCGATTATAACAGGGAAGAAGGAACGATCACGATCGTATTCCAGACAGTTGGCGCTTCCACAGAGCGTATGGTGAACTTACAGGAAGGGGATGCATTTGAGGATTTTGTAGGACCTCTTGGATGTCCTTCTGATCTGATCGATGAAGATATAGAAGAATTGAAGAAGAAAAAGATCCTGTTTGTAGCAGGTGGTGTTGGAACAGCACCGGTTTACCCTCAGGTAAAATGGCTGCATGAGCATGGAGTTGACTGTGATGTGATCATGGGATCCCGCAATAAGGATTTACTGATCTTAGAGGAAGAGATGAAGGCAGTTGCAACGAATCTCTATGTGACAACCGACGATGGTTCTTACGGATTTAAAGGAACCGGTACAGCACAGCTTCAGGAATTATGGGATAAAGGCATCCGTTATGATCACTGTGTAGCAATCGGACCAATGATCATGATGAAGTTTGTCTGTAAATTAACAAAAGAGCTTGGTATCCCGACTGTTGTATCCATGAACCCGATCATGGTAGACGGAACCGGTATGTGCGGTGCCTGCCGACTGGTTGTTGGGGATGAAGTGAAGTTTGCCTGTGTAGACGGACCAGAGTTCGACGGACATCTGGTAGATTTTGACCAGGCAATGAGAAGACAGGCTCAGTACAAGACAGAAGAAGGAAGAGCCATGCTGAAACTGCAGGAAGGCGCAACACATCACGGTGGATGCGGCAACTGCAACAGCTAACGATCACAAGCACAGAATCAGGAGGTAAAAATGGACGTATTAACAAGAGTTCCGGTTCGTGAGCAGGAACCGGCAGTTCGTGCTGCGAACTTTGAAGAAGTATGTTTAGGATATAATGAAGAAGAAGCAATGGCAGAGGCTGCCCGCTGCCTGAATTGTAAGAATGCACAGTGTATGAAAGGATGTCCGGTTTCCATCAATATCCCGGCATTTATTTCAGAAGTAAAAGAAGGCAATTTTGAAGCTGCCTACCATGTGATCAGCGAGTCAAGTGCACTCCCTGCTGTCTGTGGCCGTGTTTGTCCACAGGAGACACAGTGTGAGGGAAAATGTATCCGTGGTATTAAGGGAGAACCGGTTGCCATCGGTAAATTAGAGCGTTTTGTTGCTGACTGGGCAAGAGAGCATGGAATCAAACCAAAAAAAGCAGAAACATTAAACGGACATAAGGTAGCTGTCATCGGATCCGGCCCTGCAGGTCTTACCTGCGCAGGCGATCTTGCAAAGCTTGGTTATGATGTGACGATTTTCGAGGCATTACATCAGGCAGGCGGCGTATTGGTATATGGTATCCCGGAATTCCGTCTTCCAAAACAGAAGGTGGTTGCTGCTGAAGTAGAAAACGTAAAAGCACTGGGAGTAAAGATCGAGACAAACGTTGTCATTGGAAAATCCGTAACGATCGACGAATTAATGGAGAACGAGGGCTTTGAAGCAGTCTTCATTGGCTCCGGTGCAGGACTTCCTAGATTTATGGGTATCCCAGGCGAGCAGGCAATGGGTGTATTCTCCGCAAATGAATACCTTACAAGAAATAACCTTATGAAAGCATTCTTAGACAGCTACGATACACCGATCAAAGCAGGAAAGAAAGTCATCGTAGTAGGTGGCGGAAACGTAGCAATGGATGCTGCAAGAACAGCAAAGAGACTTGGCGCAGAGGTACATATTGTATACCGTCGTGGTGAGGAAGAGCTTCCGGCACGAAGGGAAGAAGTACATCATGCAAAAGAAGAAGGAATCATTTTTGACCTTCTCCAGAATCCGACAGAGTTATTAGTAGATGAGAATGGCTCCGTCAAAGGCGCAAGAGTCATTAAGATGGAACTTGGTGAGCCGGATGCTTCCGGAAGAAGAAGCCCGGTTGAGATCCCTGGCTCTGAGTATGAGATCGAGGCAGACACGGTGATCATGTCACTTGGTACTTCCCCGAACCCACTTATTTCCTCTACAACAAAGGGATTAGATATTAACCGCAGAAAATGTATTATTGCCGAGGAAGAGACAGGTGCAACCTCCAAAGAGGGTGTTTATGCCGGCGGTGATGCCGTAACAGGCGCTGCAACCGTTATCCTTGCAATGGGAGCCGGTAAGGCTGCTGCAAAGGGAATCGACGAGTACCTCAGCAACAAATAAAGAATGAACCGGAAAAAGGACTGTACTTTAGCTTAAAGTGCAGTCCTTTTTGCAGTTGGAATGTAAATAAAGATTCGGGTGTCAAAAGGTCTGCATTTAAGTTTATGATGTCAGAGTGCACAAAAGAAATATTGCAAGTTTCATTGTGCAAAACATTCCGATAAGCCTCTGAAGACGTGAAGCGTGTTCAGAGGCTTCCACGCTTCATGAGTCTTATCTCCATTGCACAAAGAGAAACTTTCAATATTTCTTTTGTGCAATTCGACAATAAAGGTTATGATGTAGACCTTTTGACACCCGAGTCATATAAAAGATTAAAATTTATTAAGATTAGCAAAAGATACTGGTAATTTATCTCGAATTTCTTTATAATAAATGCATTAGTTTTATTTTTTTGTGAAAATACGAGAAAGTAGTTAGAGATAGAGGTTACAGGCAGATGAAGAAGATGATAATCAGTGGTATCGTAGTCGCGACATTTTTTGTCGGATGT
>CAKRLC010000082.1 GCA_934358955.1 uncultured Roseburia sp.
GCATCATACATTTCCTGCGCCGTCAGATACCGGTCTTTCGGCTTGTATTCGCATGCCTTTAACACAATTTTCTTCAGTTCATCGCTTCCGTTTTTTGGTGCCGGGATCTTTTCTCCTTTATATCTTCTTATTGCTGCCTGATTAGCATTTACTAATGTCACCTTTTCATCTGCACCAATAAACGGCATTCTCCGATTATTCAAAAGCCAGTACATTACGATTCCGAGGGAATAAATGTCGACTTCTTTTCCGTATTTTTCTATATGAAGTACTTCCGGCGCCATGTATCCTTCCGTTCCGGTCATAGTCGCACCGGTTGTGTGGCTCATAACCTTTGATACACCAAAATCTCCAAGTTTATAATCACCGAATTTGGAAATCATGATATTATCCGGTTTGATATCCCGGTGAATGATATTTCTTCTCTCGCACAGAATCAGCGCTTTGCAGATATCTTTTCCAAGCTTGATGACCTCCTTTTCTGATAAAAGGCGTTCCTTTGTCACTTTCTGAAGTGGTGTCAGAAGCTCCATACGGATATATATTTTTCCACCAATTCCATTTGGATTTTTTTCTAGAGCAAAATCATCACAGCTGACAATATTGGACTGTCCCTGTAATTCTTTCATCAGCTTATATTCATTTATGTATTCCTGAAGAATTTCTGTATATTTAACAGCAATGCTTTCGCGGTCATATCCATTTTGATAATCTGCTTCCAGTTCGCTTTCTTCCTTTGGTCTGGACACGATTTTCACTGCTGCTTTTTCCCGAATCCCGGAATTATTTCTTTCAATTTCATAAACTCTTCCATATGCTCCGCCGCCAAGATATTTTACAATCTCCCATTCTGGCCATGGAAGGCGGATATTTTTAAAATTTTCCATATGTATATCCTCATTTCCTTTTACCAAATTACCTTCTTTATTTTTTAGAATCTTTAATCTCCTTTGCTACATCTGGATTTCTTTCTTCTATATATTTTAATAACCTTTTTTTCGGACATTTTTCATAATATAACCGCTTGGCAAATTCTGGATTTACTTTAATTTGAAAATCAAAATCTTTTATTTGTTTTTGATTTTCTTTTATCCAATTACTAAAATCAGAATGACCTGGATTTAAAATAATTCCTAATCCCATAAGGCACCAAAATACTCCTAACGGCCAAGCACCAACCACGAAAGCACCAACTCCAAGGCCTCCTACTATTCCACCTATAACAAGCGTATCAATTACATTTTTGATTGTTATCTTCTCTACTTCTATTCTAGAAAGTAAGTGTTCCACCTCATTCGTCTTATTATTTTTTGGTTTTACATTCTTCACCCCAATCGTTTCAGCAGAAAATTCTTCCTGCTCTTCCGTCCTGAGATCATCTTGTACTGTAACCTTAAAACCATTTTTCACTGTGCTACGCTGAAAACCACTTCGCCCTGCACCTGATCGTTTTTCCTTCTCTTCTTCTCTAAAATCATTCTGCACCGTAACCTTGAAACCATTTTTCACTGTGCTATGCTGGAAACCACTCTGTCCGGCGCTTAATTTTTTCCCTATTTTTCTCGGCTTACCGATTGTTCCTGTCTTCTCGCCCCAGGAATTTCCCTGTGTCTTTCTATCCGTATTCCATCCAGAATCCGCCACAGCTCCTCCGATTGTTCCCTCTTCCTGATGCTCATCTTTCTCCAATTCCAAACCGTTTTCCGGCTTGATCGTATCTGTGGTCACAGATGCTTTTCCTGTCACTACATTTCCATTTTCCAATAAAAATAGTTCATCATACATTTCCTGTGCAGATGCGTAACGATCCCCCGGTCGGTATGCACATGCTTTCAGTACAATCTCTTTCAGCTTCCTACTTCCGTTCTTTGGTGCAGGTAGTACTTCCCCTCTGTATCGTTTTTTCATTGCTTCATCTTTCAGTATCGGAGTCTGCTGCTCATCCGCCCCAATAAATGGCATTTTCCGGTTATTCAGAAGCCAGTAGAGTGTGATTCCGAGAGAATAAATATCAGCAGCCTGTCCATATCTTTCCATATGTACAACCTCTGGTGCCTGATAATCCGGCGTTCCCATTGCAGTTGCGTAAGTTTCGTGATCCATAATTTTTGACACACCAAAATCTCCCAGCTTATAATTGCCAAACTGAGAAACCATAATATTTGCCGGCTTGATATCCCGGTGAATGATATTTTTGCTCTCGCACAAAACCAGTGCATGGGAAATATCTTTTCCAAGCCTGATGATTTCCTGCTCAGAAAGACTTCTTTCTCTCATTTTCTGTTGCAAAGAAGTCAGAAGCTCCATACGGATAAAGATATCTCCACCGATTCCATCGTCATGTGGAATCATGGTAAAATCATCACAGCTGACAATGTTGGACTCCCCCTGCAGTTCCTTCATCAGCTTATATTCCTGCACATAATTCCGGATCTCACTTTCGTAAGACGCAATAAGCTCCGCCTTACTATATCCTTCGTTATAATAAGATTCAATTTCACTTTCATCCTTCGGGCGGGATACAATTTTCAATGCCGCCCTTTCCTGCATGCCAGAAATATTTCTTTCTATCTCATAAACCTTTCCATATGCACCGCCGCCAAGATACTTTACGATCTTCCAGTCTGTCCATGGCAAACGGATATTTTCAAAATTCTCCATATGTATTCGTCCCCTTCTTTCTTTTTTGCTAATCTGCTCTGTTCGGACTCCAGCTGTCCTGCAGCGTTCCGTCTGCCCGGTAGATACTCGTTTTCAAAAGGCTTCCTTCTTCGTCATATTCGCACTCACTGTAGCTTCCCATCTGTCCATCCGGAGTATAGGAAAACGATTTTATCTCATTTCCGTCGGAATTGTACTCGTACTCTGTATAAAATATCATGTTTCCATCTGCATCATAATACATACTCTTCGTTTTCAATCCTTCGGAATTATATTCATTTTCAGTATAATGATCGATCGTTCCATCACTTTTAACCAAGGTCTCTTTTCGTTCTTTCCCGTCCGCATCCACTTCGGTTTCAATTGAGAAATCCACGGATCCATCCGGATTATAATAACGAATCTTTATCGGATTCCCATTTTCGTCATATTCACTTTTCCTTGACTTCACGCCATCCATATCGTAAGAAATAAATGTCTCTACATTTCCATCCGAATCATATTTCACCTTCGCCTCCAGATTGCCATTCTCACGATACATTGGTTCAAATTTTGCTTTTTCAGTGGCATCACACAGATAGGCGATGCCACTGAAAGCTATGATTACAATAAATATCTGTATATATTTTTTCTTCATTGCACGTTACTTCTGTTACTTATTCAATATCTGGTAAATCTCTTGTCTCCGGTTACTTTTTCATTTACACAACCTCCAGCACGATTGCTGTGATATTATCTTTTCCGCCGCCATCAAGTGCATCCTGGATCAGCATTTCTACGCACTCTTCCGAATCCTGATATCTTACCAGATCATTGCAGATAGTCTGATCATCCACCATATCAGTCACTCCGTCACTGCAGATCAGAAAACGGTCGCCTCGATTCAGAACGTAGCTTTTAATTGATGGTACAATCGTCATCTCATCCGGATCGATTCCAAGATACTGTGTCAGATACGGCTTGCGTCCGGTAATTCCATTTTCTTTCATAAATTCCTCATCCGTATGGTCTTCCGAGATCTGTTTCATCTTTCCATTTCTCAGAAAATAGCAGCGGCTGTCTCCAAGATTGCACACCCACACCTGGTCTGCATGAAAATACAGCCCTACAAGAGTTGACCCCATTCTGGAAGAGCCAAGCTTTTCTGCTGCTTCATACACTGCCTGATTGACAGCCTCACACATTTTTGTGAGTGATGGTGTAATATCGTACGGATTAATATTCGATTCTATCTCAAGAAATTCTTTTGTTGCCTTTGAAGCTGTATAAGAGGCGACTTCACCGTAGTCGCCTCCACCCATACCATCAAATACACAAAAAAATCTATCGTCATTCAGAGAAATCGTCATTTTTTCTGTTGATGAAAGTCCATGGTTATCACTATTCATATAACTTCCATCAAAGTAAAAATTATCCTCGTTGTTGTTTCTCTTTTTTCCCTGATTACATCCGCATGCCGCCTGAAGCTGCATGCCGATCAGGTCTTTGATTCCAAACATTTTTGTCAGACCCATAGTATTCTCCGATCTTTATTTGTTTTTTATTTCAGCCAGGTTTCTTCGGTACTCTTTAACCATTCTCTGAATTCTTCTCCTTTTTCATCTTCGTATCCTTTAAAAATCACTGTTTCAATTCTGTCCTCATTAAACAAAACGGCACTGTTTACAACCGAAAAACCATATGCTGCATTAATTCCAATGTAAGTATATGTTTCCCCATTTTCATTATTCTTTGGATAATATCCAACAATCGTATATTCCTGTACAGAGTTACTGATTTTTACCACCGTACCCAATGTATGTAATTTCTCCATCTATATTTCCTCCATCTCCTCCTGCAGTTCTTTCAGTCCTTCCTTAACTGCTGAAGCACCAAATTCTTTAACTGCAGCTTCAATACGACTGACATATTTCAGATAAGGTTCAGCAAATTCAGACTGATATCCTTCAAATACAGGCTGAACCTTTGATGCCTCTATAAGACGGACACTGGAACCATCATTATACCCAGACGGATATGGAACAATCTTATACATTTTTACTAAATCGTTATCTTCTGTTTCTTTTATAACAACTCCCACTATCAGAGCCATATATTCTTTCATTTTTACAACCGATCCAACCGGTAAAGTCTTTTCCTTCATCTTTTTCTCCTATCGCAGACTCGAATATTTATTTGCAACATTTGCAATTGCATCGCTCGTAGTGCTGACTCCTGACATTTCAACATTTGTTGTGGTACCATATGCACCAAATGGATCATAATTGTCTTTTGTTTCTTTTTGATATAAATCCGTCACAACTTTTGGTATAATATCTGCCATCTTTTTCAACCCTATACCACACTCATTTATATAGGCAATTCCGGTCTGCTTAATTCCTTCTACAACATTTCCTTTACTAAATGCATCATATGCTTTAACTTCTGCTGAATCAGCTTTCGCACGCAAATTTTTATCTTCTTGTGCATGCATTGTATGTTTCCACACACTTCCAAACAATGAAATATCCGCTCCTGCTGGTGAATCTGCGGTACTGCTGCTATTTATCTCACTTACAGATCCCATATCTGCACTAAGAGCTGAGAGAACTGCTCCCGGTTCTGAAAATGTATTCGCACTGACACGCGCTGCTGTCGCACCGTTCGCCATCATCTCTGCTACAGCAGAAAATGATTTCTGTGCTGCGCTGATCTTTCCTGAAAAATTCCCTGCCAGGGCTTCGCTCCAACTACCATTCAGATTGTTCAGTGAACTTGTCACCTGTGAAAATAATGACTCAAATTCAGACTGGATTGAAGCCATCTCTGTACTCTGCGCCAGAAGTTCTTCCGGCGTTAATTTAATATTCCCTGCCATTTTCTACTCCTTCCCTGTCATCATATCTGCCATTCCCTGAATATCTACAATATTGATGCCGGAACCTGATCCGCTGCCACCATGTACATTTTCTGAGATTTTTGGTACAACGGTACTGATTCTTCCGATAATATCATCTACACCATTGATTCTCCGGCAACTATCCTGTTCTGTAGAATCAAATCTTTCAGATGCTGTCTGGATTGCCGAATAAAAAGAGGAACTTCTCTCCTGGATCTGTTGAGCTTTCTGTTTATTCGCCAAAGTCATTTCTTTGATTCTGTCACGCTCTTTACAAATCCAGTCCTCATGAACCGTAATTGCATTTAGAAAGCTTGCGGCTTCTGAAATCGCCTCATTTGCCTGCTGTGCCACACTCACCGAACTTCTCAATATCGATGTATCAATGTTTAATATTGCCATAATGCTCCCCTCCTAGAATGAATTCCGGATCAGGTTTGCACACTCCTGATCTACACTCTGAAAACTGTTGCTTGTCGTATCTGCATATCCCTGAATCGTTCCGATAATTTCTGAAATATGTGCTCCCTGCTGCTGATACTGCTGCATAAGCTGTGAAAATGCAGTTGCCGCAGATCCTTCCCAGGTCGATGCAACCTGGTCAGACATATTTTTCATTCTTGTACAGAGATTTTCATAAGTTGACTGGTAATTCTTAAGCGCTGATGACTGCTGTGCAAGTCCGTCATAATCGATTTTAATGTGTGCCATTTATACCCCTCCGTTCTGGATTGCTTTTGCAGCCTCCAAATCTTTTTCCTGATACTCTCTTATTGCTGAATTGATCAGTCCGATCGTGGTGTTCAGATTAGTCTTTAAGGCATCAATCTGAGAACTCAGCTGCATGCATTTTTCTACGATTGCCGGTCCGGTCTGTCCTGTCATATCACTTGCACTTGTACTTAGCATCTTGATGCTGTTCTGTGATTCGTTCAGCTTATCAATTGCATCATTTATTTTTTTAATATCTGCACTTGCTGCATCCGGATCAATAATTATCTGTGACATCTTATAATTCTCCTTTCAGTAAACTCATTGCCATTTCTTTGTAAATCCCTGATTTCAGGTCTTCCGCTGTAAATACTCCGTTTTTGCTTCCGCTCGTTACATCTGCAAGATAAATCTCAACTTTTTCTTCATTGAGAAAAGTTTCCATTTCCTTTTCTGTTACTTCACGGAATTCAATCTTCTCTTCTCCAATCAGTGACATCACAATTCTGCCCTCATGGATATGGAATCTACGGCTTGGTTTTCCTTCCACATCGAGTCTGCTTTCTTTTTCCCCGAAAAATACCGGTTTTAACAGGCTCTCATAGTCGGAATCCATCTCTGCATTTCCATCGAAATCCAGTTCAACGATTCCTTCCTCGTCCAGACTCTCCAATGTTTCCTGTTCGTGCCGTACATAATTGATCTGTATGTCCGGTGTCCTTCTGAAATAGTCATAGTCCAGATATTTGCCCTGCATGACTTTTGCACAGAAGAACAGTTCCATCGGAGTCAGTTCACATTTTAAACTCATATCTGCTCTCTCCTTCCACTTACTTTTTTATTCTTAAGAATCTATGAGCGTAAGTACATCTCCCTGCCAGACACCGCATTCATACAGCGTCTTCTGTGAATCTAACATACTGGATGTTCTTTCATTTCTAAGCCGATATCTGCCATCTGGCAGTATCTGCGTGTTGCCCGTACGATCCTTATAATAATTCAGTGCTTCTACAATATCTCTCGCCGCTTTTTCAGCAGTGATCTTGACCGGAATCTCTACATCGTATGTAGTAAAACGGCCTTTTTTATCTTTTACTGTAATAATAATCTCTGATCTCATAATCTGTTTTCCTCTTCTTACGAGTAATGAATAAACCGGATTTCTTCCTTTTGCAGAAGCAGTGCCTCATCCTCATCGAGTATGGTGTTCGCTGTCTGTGGAAATCCCTGTGTATCCAGTGACGTGTATTCCACAGGATTGCCGTCTACGATTAAGATACATTCTGACCGGAGCGCAGCGCTGACTGCCACATTTTCTTTCTGTTCCTTAAGACCATCTTTCGTTCCAGACACAAAAATAATCGTGCCAAATCCTTTGGACTTGTTCAGAACCATACTCAGTCTCTTCAGCTCATCCTTCTCCAATTTTACTGCAATCTCCGAGATATCTTCAATCAGAACGCAGATCTGCATATAGCCCTGAATCCATTTATCTTGGTTAAATTCCGCCTCTTTACTTAATTTCTTGCAAAGCTTCTGTCTTTCATTCAACTGTTCTGTCAGATTCGGAAGTTCCTCTTTACAGTTGTCTTTTGTAATTCGGATGATCAGGTTATCCTCTTTCTTTCGCAGTGTCTTTTCTATTCTGGCAAGGATTTCTTTTCCCTTTTCGCTTTCCTCACTGCAGATCAGACAGAGATTCTTCTTCGACAGATCCAGGTATGCCGGTTCCATATCATCCCGGTATGTTCCAGCCGGAATGTCGGTACGTTTGCTGTATTCTGCATTTTCTCCTGTCTGTGTGCTTTCTCCTGTCTCTTCTGCCTCTCCTGCATTATCTACACTTTCTTCATCCAGTTCTTCTTTTCTGAGTTCTGCCCATGCCTCTTGCATCTGCCGGATGGTCTCTTTTACGGACGCCGCTCTTTCCTGATCTTTTTCTTCATCCGCATAGACAGCCACCTGAAATGCCACCGGCGGATTACCGCGCATCAGTGCCTGCCCCTGGAACTGTGGTACGCTGATATCCTTGACCGAACCGACGATCTCTGCGTAGTTCCCTTTTTCCGGCTGTTGAAGACTGATTGCACCTTTGACCTTCTGTGTGATCTTGTAGCTGACCGATGCCCCTGCATTAGTCGTGAAGATCAGGTAGATTCCAAATGCCTGTCCGGATCCGGCGATTTCATTTATCAATGCATCCATCTCTGGATACTGTTCAAGCAGTGGTTTCAGCTGCTCTATCATAATTACGATTGCAGGAAGATCTGGATCTACTGCCTCTCGGTAAGCCGAAAGCGAGCTGACTGCATGCTTCAGAAATGCTCTTTTTCTCGCTTCCATTTCCTGCACGATTCGTTTGACAAATTGACGGATCTTCTCTACTTCATCACCGAGAACCATTTCCCATACATGCGGCATTTCCGCAAATTCTTTCAGTTCCCATTTTCCGGCATCGATGAGATAGATCTTCACATCCTTTGGTATATAGTACATACCGATGGACATCAGGATCCGTTTCAGTAGGAATGTCTTACCGGTGGACGGTGAACCGTAGATTCCAAAATGTCCGATTTCCATCAGATCCATATACATCACGCCCTGGATCTGATTTGCCGGAATATCATATTTTCCAATTGGGATTTTAAGATCACGTCTTCTCTCTGGCCACATTCTGCCGTCAAAGCCCGGTGCAATTCCAAGTTCTTCAAATGGAAGCCATTTTGGAAGTTCTGGAAGCCACGGTCCTGCCATTTTCTCGATTCCGTACCGTCTACATTCTTCATTGATATAACGAATGATTGCAGTTAATTCATCCTGTTCTGTTTCACTCTTTTTCCTCTTTGGAAGTGGATTGACACGGTTGCCGTTCACGCCAACCACCCTGACCTGATTCTCCAGTTTCATCTTATCTGCCAGTGTTTGTTCATCGTATTTAGCCGCACTGTAGAAGGACTGGAACAACTCGAATAATTCGTCCTCTCCAACTCTCACATAGGCACGTCCTGCCTGCGTGATTCTTGCCGCATCCGGACGCTTTAACATTTCCCGGCTGTCCGCCATGTCCTGTACTTTCATACAGATACGGAAACGGGAGTTTGCGCTGATCTGATCAGTTACAACACCCGCCGGTTTCTGTGTTGCAAGAAGCATATGCACCCCCAGCGTACGTCCGATGGTCGCCACAGTGTTCAGTTCTGTCATAAATTCCGGCTCTTCTTTTTTCATCTCCGCAAACTCATCGGTTACAATAATCAGATGTGGAAGTGGAATTTTCACCTGTCCATTCTTATATGCTTTCTGATATTTTGTAATGTTATTGACCCCACATTCGGCAAATAAACGCTGTCTTCTCTTTAATTCACTTTTCAGCGAAACCAGCGATCTGGAAATGTTCCGGTCAATGTTAGTGATCTTTCCAACGACATGCGGAAGTGGTTCCATCAGATCTGACATTCCACCACCTTTGTAGTCGATGATTACAAAATTTACGTCATGTGGATGATAGGTCACAGCCATCGAAAGGATCCATGTCTGCAAAAGCTCACTTTTACCGGAACCGGTGGTTCCTGCCAGAAGTCCGTGCGGTCCATGTGCCTGATCTCCGTCCAGTACGTTCAGTGAGAATAATTTCTTTCCTGCCATCATACCGATCGGTGCTGCCAGTGTCCGGTACGGCTCGCTCTTTTCCCATCTGGTTATGACACCCAGTTCTTCTGCCCGGTTTACACCATAGCCCTGTAAAAATGTAATTGCCGATGGAAGTGCCACCTCGGTTGCCCGGTCTTTTAACTCGATTGCTGCCATCTGTCTGGTAAAGTTTTCCAGCTCTTTTGAATGCACCGGCGCATCCGGTTTAAAATAGAGTCTTTCATCGTATTTTTCCCGTTCAAATGCATACGGACTTTCAGTCAGATCAATGATAAACCGGCAAGTCTGCGGCAGATCATACATACTCTCTGCGAGAATGATCGTTGTAATTCCAAGTGACGGATCATTGGATACCAGATCGTCATAAATGTTTTCCGCAAGTAATAAGTCTTCATTTTCTGCAATGATCACATAATGTGGCAATGGATTCTCGATTTTCTTCCCCGTCTCTGTTCGTGAATTTGATTTTCTTCTGCGGATCAGATCAGCAAGCAGTTCGCTGACAGTATGCCGTCTTTCTTCGTCAAATGCAATATAACGCACCTGTCCGCTTTCATCCCAGATATGCGGAAGCCATCTAAGTTCCTGCCAATATTTTTTCGAATCCTCTTCAAACATTCCAACCAGATGCACGTCTTTTCCACTGTGCTCTGCGGTAAGCTCTACCAGCATACTCCGGAGCATATACCAATTTGCCTTTTGGGAGCCTACGATTCCGACCGTCTGATGTTCCCTGAGTGACACCCGGATCGGAATGTTGTCCACATAACGTGTTTCCTCGATGATCTGTCCTGCAAGTTCTTCCAGCTCATCATCCACCATCGTAAATCCATCGGTGTTAGCATGGCTCTTAACCTCAACACAAAGTTTATCTTTTCCGATTCCAAGACGAAGTGAAAGGAAATCCGAATCCTGTGGCATTCTCTCCCACAGATTACGCTTTAGGAATTTAACAGTGTTCATGCAATCAGTCGGCACCGGATTCTCTGCGGTTACGATTCTTCTCTGTACATCCGCTACTTTGGCAATCCTTGCTTTCTGTGAATCGATATATGCCTGATAACGCTCCTGGCGCATTTTTTCATATTCTTCAATCTGTTTTTTCTCTTCTTTACTCATCTTGCCATACATTGCCATATTGGTGATCGGTGAGATCATTCCTGCCGCACGCATCAGAAGCGCCGCCGGTGAAAGCATTCCGGTTGCAAGGCTCGCTGCCATCATTGCTCCTGAACTGATAAGATACGCAAAGTTACTTCTTCTGCCTCCAAGTGTTGCTCCTTTACCCGGTGCACCGGAAAGTACAATCGGTTCATGCGGGAGCTGCTCTCGAATTCTCGGCGAAAGCTGATATCTTGGATAATATTTTCCGCTCCGATCAACAGATGACTCCGAAGAAGCGGCTCTTGCTTTCTCCGGATGTGGCATTTTTGCCTCCGGTTCTGCCAGTTTATCCATCTTATAAACGCGGTCAGCGATTGTAATCGAACTTCCTATATTTTCAAAATAGAGAATTCCATTTTCCAGAACAAAACGAAAGGTCAGAATAGAAAGGACATCTCCTGATTTCATAATTGCTTTGGAGATTGGTTTTCCATTAAGATAAAGACCATTTGTACTATGAAGATCTTCTACATGAACTGTTCCTGCCTCCATCAGAATCTGAAAATGATGGCCGGATATAACCGGATATGTAACTCTGATATCATTATCTCCTGCACGTCCTACTGTAATCCTTCCGTTATATGGAAGGTTGATGCTTTTACTGCTTCTTCCAATTACACGCGATACATACAGGATTGTATCCATATCTTTATTGAGTACTGTTATCTCGTTGCATTCAACAATGCTTGCCGGTGCGCGAAGTGGCTCAACTGTTTTTATCTGTAAATCATCCGAATTGGCTTTCATCCAGAGCATGTGATCTTTGCTATCTGGAATCTTGATCTGATCTTTTTTGTGACTGCCGAAACTTAATTCTTCTCCATTTTCTAATTTCTCATAATATTCTCGGCTTCTATAACGAAAACATATTGCAAGTGCCATCTTCTGTCCTCCATGGTATCTTGTTAACTGATTCATATTATTAAAAGGATAGTAAAAATTACTATTTTAAATATACCTTAATTCTTCCTTTATGTCTACTATTTGCCACCCACACCCAGCAAAAAAGAACAATCATCCGTCTTACTTATAAAACAAAAAGACTGTATATCATAAGTTGATAAACTCTCAACTCTTGAAATACAGTCTTTTTATCATTTTTCAAAAATTAATCTTGAGCAATGATTTCTTTTTTGTTGTATGAACCACAAGCCTTGCATACTCTGTGAGGCATCATTAATTCGCCACACTT
>CAKRLC010000083.1 GCA_934358955.1 uncultured Roseburia sp.
TGATCCCAATCTATGACGGCGAGAACTGGAGCTATCGGATAAATGAGTTTGCACCGGAAGAGGTGACAGAGCAGTGTTTTCCAAATGAAGATTATGAATTTGAAAAAATGGGAGAAGACTTCCACGGACTGGCTGCGTATGCAGATGGAAAATGCGTTGGCTATGCGCTTCTTTACGAGCAGTGGAACCGCTACCTGTATTTAGATAACCTGCTTGTGCTCAAAGACTACAGAAAATACGGAGTGGGAAGCAGGCTTTTGGAGAGCGCGATGGAACTGGCAGAAAAGCTGGGTAAGATAGGTGTATGGCTCATCTGTCAGGACAATAATCTCGGAGCATGCAGGTTCTATTTTAAGAACGGTTATACGCTTGGCGGCATGAATCTGCCGGTGTATGACGGAACGAAGCAGGAAGGGAAGGCTGATCTGTATTTCTATAAAAAAAGTGATAAATGAAAAGAGAAAGACAGATTCTATGCTGCAGTTAGCAACATTCGCCTTAAGGAAAATAGGAATAAAAGCTCTATTTTATCTTCGAATCACCTGTATCGGAGTATTTGCATAATCTTCCGTCAGCGCGAAGGAATCTTCGAGCCCTTCTGTAAGATAGACAGTGTGATCAGTTGTAACAAAGACAGCCTCAAAATCATTGGAATTCCCCCAGAAATCGGCAGCCTTTTCCAGGCCCATCACAAATAAAGAGGTGGAAAGACCATCACAGAGCATACCATCCGTTCCAACGATCGTGACGGAAACAAGCCCATTTTCTGCCGGATAGCCGGTAGAAGGATCCATAATGTGCCAGTAGGTCTGCCCATCCTGCTCAAAATAGCGTTCATAGCCACCTGAGGTGACGACGGATCTGTCAGAGACAGAGAGCACCATCATTGGTTTATTATTTTGAAACGGATCCTGGATTCCAATTTTCCATGGACTTCCATCCGGTTTGCTGCCAATTGCCTGAATGTTTCCACCGAGGCTTAAGAGCCCGGAAGTAACGCCGTTTTCTTTCAGATAATCCGCTGCCTTCTGCCCGGCATATCCTTTTGCCACGCTGCCAAGATCGATCTCCATTCCATCTGGAAGGGAGATGTCACCAGAATCATGCTCATAGCTGATCTTTGTATAATCCACGAGTAAAAGCAGGGATGAAATGGTGGCATCAGCCGGAACCTGATAATCTCCCATGGTAAATCCCCAGGCACGGACAATAGGATAGACAGAAATATCAAGTGCACCATCCGTGCGGCGGCACAGGGAAAGGGAGGCATTGATCAGATCAGAGGTGTCACCGGTCACTTTCCCGGAGCCATTTTCATTGATGGCAGCAATCTCACTGTCCGGATCTGTCACAGACATCTGGGATTCTAAATCCCGGATAATGGATTCTGTCTGATCTAACAGTTTTTCTTTTCCATAAATTGTAAAATCCATAACCGTATCCATGGCAAAAAATTCTTTCTGGGATTCTGCCACAGTCAGATTGCCACATCCGGCAAAAAAAAGCATAAGTATTGGAAAAAGCAATAATTTCTTTTTGTTCATAAAAACCTCATTTCTGTCTCGGAGAAAAATAGATCCGTCAGATCGTTGTCAATCCTTAAAAATGCATTTGTAAAAAAAATATCAATAAGGCGTAATTGATAAAAAATATTAGGAAACAATATTGACAGGAAACATGTTTTTTGATATTTTGTTGCCCGAAAAGTTAGTTAAAACTAATGCAAAATCATTGTTTTATAGAAAAACACTATGAACAATGAAAAAAAATTGTAAATTAATTAGCAAAAACTAACTAAGACACATTTTAACATGGTTGATTGTGACTTTCAAGACCATGTGATGAATGAAGGAGGAATTATGAGAAGTTTATGGAAAAAAGCAATGTCGTTTTTCCTGGCAGCCACGCTTGTTGTGACGCTGATGTTACCTTCTGTTACGACAGCGGCAGCAGTTTCAGGACCGACGGAAGTTGCTGAGTGTACAAAGGAAAATTTGTTTGGATCAAATGCTGACCTGATATATCTGAAATTACAGTTTCAGGACAGTGGCTGGATTGGCGCGATCACGGGTGTATCTGCTGGTGGAGAAAGCTACAGACAACAGACATCTGAATTTATGATGTCTATTATGAGTGATCCGGCATGGTACGCAGCCGATAATCAGTTACAGATTGTATGGGACGCAAAAAATCACAGTGAACTTACAGTATCTGCAACAGGCTATGAAGATACGGTGCTGCTTCTGTCACAGTCAGATGACAGTTACAGTGTTTCTGTAAAGAAAGACAGTAATGGGGAGCTGCCGTCTACTCCGGATGAAGGTAAGCAGGCACCAACTGATTTTTCAGCAGCATCAAACTGGGGATATGATTTTAGACTTACGTTTAGCGATGCATCAGATTGGCTGAAAAATATCAGCAGCATACAGGTAAATGGCTCAGAATGGACAAAGGGAAGCAGCTCATACAGTGTATGGAATAATGATGCTTTCTATGTCGACAGCACAAACAATAATCTGTATATCGGAGAGGGCTTTTCAGAAAACCCGGCGACTTGTGTGATCACAGCAGAAGGTTATAAAACACTTACCCTGAAACTGGATAAGACAACACATACAGTAACTGTAGTAGAAAGTGGAAACTCCGGTGACAATTCGGGAGATGATAAAACACAGACATATCAGGTAACTGTTGCAGACGCAGAGAATGGTTCTGTCAGTGTCAGTGATGCAACGGATGTAAAAGCAGGAAGCACTATTACGGTAACAACGACACCTGTATCCGGCTATGTGACAAAGACAGTGACTGTTACAGGAGATGCGGACGGCAAAGAGGTTCCGGTGACAAAGCCACAGGACAATAGCTATACCTTCCAGATGCCGGAAGAGAATGTAACCATAGCAGCAGTCTTTGAACCATATCAGGCAGATAAAGTTTCATTAAGTGGAGTACGTCTGGAATCTGATTATTTTGGAAATAACTGGAATCTTATTTTTGACCAGCCGCAGAATTATGTATCTGCTGTGACCGGTGTGAAAGTAAATGGAACTGCATGGAATGAAACTCCATATTCTCCATCCGGCGGCGGTTCTTATAAAAAGAATGTTTCTGACAATACGATTATTTTTGCCCAGAAGGATTATTCCGGAAGTGGAGAAAGCACTGCGTTAAAGAGTGGAGATGTTGTGACGGTCACAGCAGATGGCTACGAAGATTTTATCTTCAAGCTTGTGATCGACACCCAGGGAAAAGCAACACTTACCGAAGATGATGGACAAGGTGATCCATATGAACTTCATGTAAAAATTGAGGGATCTTTCGAAGCTGCCATCGTCGGACAGAAAGACTATGACGGCGTTTCCAGCGCCAGTGTCGGTGGTTCTTCCTCCAATAAAAACAGTGCCGTAACAGTTTATGGCGCGCTGGTGAAAAAAGATACCATACCTGAGGAAAAGGACTGGGAAGAACTGGATCATCTGTCTCAAATCCAACTGGAGGGAAGTAAATGCGCTGTCAGTATTGTACCGGATACGGAGCATGGAACAAGCGTAGACAGTGACAGTGGTATGAAAGGCGTTTACATGACGCTCAGCAGTGAACTGAGCTTAAATGGAACACCAAAGGATGCAGGACAGTATCTGATTTCTGTGACGATCACAGATAATCAGGGACGCACAGCAACAAGTAATACCCTTCCATTCCGTATCTATTCCGGAGAGGAAACATTAGCGGACCAAATCAATGTGAATAATTTAAAACAGTACGCAAGTGGTCTGTACGCTTGGGATATCATGGAGCCATGGGCAATCAAAAACTTTGGAAGTAATGTTGCTGGAGAAGAGGAGAGCGTACGCGTTCCAAAAGACCTTGAGGTATGGTTTGGTTCGCATGAGAGCGGAACCTATGGATATCTTGGATATGATCTTCCATGGAAACAGGTAGAGAAAGGAGAGATTCCGCAGACACTTTACATTCCAGATGGATGTCAGCTTACTATGACGAATATGGAAATCTTAAGCAGTGTCAGAATTGTTGTGGAAAAAGGTGGAAAGCTGACACTTTCTGATTCAGCAGTGCAGGGAATCATCGAAGTAAAAGATGGCGGAACCTTTTCCATGAATTACGATTCTTATAGTGGAAAATTTAAAACAGGAGCATCCATCTGTGGACAGCTTCGTCTGGAGAATGGTGCAGTCCTTGAAAATGCAGCAATTTATTCCCATATCAACTATCTTGCAAACGGAGATCTGACAGACCGCTCAAGCGCAGAACCGGTTGTTATGGCAACAGGAAATGTAATCGTAAAAGGACAGGTATTTATTAAGGGAGATTCTGCGGGAACCGAGATCGGTCAGACCGCATTACGTGTAAAGAATGGTACGCTGACCCTGGAAGATGGAGCGACTCTTGCAACTTATGGTGGTGACGGTCATACAACTATTTATCCAGAAGGCGGAGTAGCCATAGAACTTGACAATGGAACGATTACAGGAAGTGGAAAACTGATCGCAATCGGAGGTGACGTTACATTCGGACAGGGGGGAACAGCTGTATCCGGAAATGGAACAATTTCAACAGCAAAGGTATTTTTACAGGGAGCAACTTCTTATACAAGTAAAAATGCAGCTCCTGGAAAAGCAGTGAATGGAAAAGTTAAAATTACTTCCAAATACCGTCATGTAGAAGACGGAACACAGATAGAAGCAACTAAGAATGATCCTTTAGCTGAGTTATACTGGAAAGCAGGCATTGATGCAGTACCTCAAATGGATAAATTTGTAACTGAGGAATATATTCATGAGCACGAAGCAAATGAAAATGTATGGGAATCTGACAGTGAAAAGCACTGGAACCCTTGTAAAGACGATTCCTGTGAGGAACATCTGAATGAAGCTGCACATACATTTGTATGGGTAATTGATAAACAGGCTACAGCACAGGAAAGCGGATTAAAACACGAAAAGTGTATTGTTTGCGGATATACGCGAAATGAGAAGACTGTGATTGACAAATTATCCGGAGACAACAATAATAACAACGGTAATGGAAACGGCAATACCGGAGACAATAGTAATAATAGCGGTAATGGAAACGGCAATACCGGAGATAATAGCAACAACGGCAATGGAAACAATAATGCTGGAAATAACAGTAACAGTAATACAAATAATAACAGCAATGTAACCGTTGCAAGTCAGAATGACTGGCAGAAAGTAAACAGTGAAGTAGTAAGCAGCAATACAAAGGGCGGAAAAGTACTGGCAAATGTAAAAGCAGATGATGTAGTACCGGCATATGTATTAGAATCCTTAAAGGGTAAGGATACCTACCTTACACTGTTAATGCCAAATGGCGTATCATGGAATATTTACGGAAAGAATATCACAGCCGATACATTAAAAGATATTGATCTTGGCGTTGTATTAAACAGCAATGCAGTACCGGCAGCATTAAAATCAAATGTTTCCGCTGGAAAAGATGCTATGGAGATCAGCCTGAATTACGATGGCGAATTTGGTTTCCAGACAACGCTTACAATCCCGGCAGGAACACAGCATGCCGGAATGTATGTAAAAGTATATTACTACAATGAAACAAAGGGAAGCA
This sequence comes from uncultured Roseburia sp., assembly GCA_934358955.1. Classification (GTDB taxonomy): domain Bacteria; phylum Bacillota; class Clostridia; order Lachnospirales; family Lachnospiraceae; genus Roseburia. Next base: position 5,608 of record CAKRLC010000083.1, read on the forward strand.
TGGATTACATCACTTCCGGTAAAGTTGATACAAATGGAAATGTAAATATAACATTGACACATGCATCGGATTATGTACTCGTATTTGATACTGTCGGAATCGTACAGACAGGAGACCAGGCGCCATATGTCATGATCCTGTTAGCATTATTTGCAGGAGTTGTATGCATTGTAGCGGCAATGAAGAAAGCACGTATAAAATAAATAATCAAAATAATATAGTAAAAAGGACAGCATTTAAGCTGTCTTTTTTACTATACAAAAAATTCTTTGTACGTTATAACAATATAGCTGTATAATATAATGGCAGAAGCAAAAGCAGGCACAGATTAGGAATAAATCATATTGCCAAGAAAGGTTATGGAGCAGACCTTTTGACAACCAAATCAAAATAGAAAAATAATGAAAAAGAGACAAGGAGAAGAAAATAATGGAGAAACAGACATATCTTGCGCCGGGCGCACATGTCATAGGGGATGTAACACTTGGGGAGCATGTAGGAATCTGGTACAATGCAGTTGTGCGTGGGGACACAGGAAGTATTGTGATCGGAGAGAATTCTAATATACAGGATAACTGTACACTGCATACGGATGACAAATTTTCGGTTTCTATTGGAAACGGTGTATCAGTTGGTCATAATGCAGTTGTACACGGATGTACGATCGGGGATAATACAGTGATCGGAATGGGAAGTATTATTTTAAATGGTGCAAAGATCGGAAAGAATTGCATGATCGGAGCAGGATCCCTTGTAACAGGAAAGACCATCGTTCCGGATGGGTATATGGCATTTGGCAGTCCTGCGAAAGTAGTACGGGAACTTACAGAAGCAGAGATCGAAGAAAATCGTGAGAATTCCAGACACTATGTGATGCTGATGCAAAAAGAACTGGAAAAAGAAAGAATCGAATAGAAGAAAACAGGGGCACTTCAGAACGAAGCGCCCCCTGTTTTTTTCGCAAGTGCGACGGAAAATAGCTGACAGATTAAAAAATATATTGTACCAGGATAATCGCAGCCCCAAGAATCACAAGGATCACACCGGTTGCCTGATTTAAAAGCTTTGCAGGAGCTTTGTTGGCAAGTACTGCAGCAACCCTTGCAAAAATCAGCGTAAAGATCACACAGAGAGCCAGTACAACCGGATCCGGCATGCCACCGATCGCAAAGTGGCTTGCAGCACCGGTGAAAGCAGTAAAGGCCATAATAAAGACACTTGTCCCAACTGCAGTTTTTAACTCATAACCAAGTACAGAAGTCAGGATCAGAAGCATCATCATGCCTCCACCGGCTCCAACAAAGCCGCAGATGCAACCGATCACGATTCCACAGAAGATGGACTGGATCACACGTTTTTTCGGATCTGTGGCAGCCATGGACTCTTTTGTTGTCATGACTGGTTTTACGATAAATTTAATACCAAGCAACATTGTCATGAAAGTGGAGAAGCCACCCATGGTCGTGCTTGGGATAAAGCTGGCAGCATAGCTGGATAAAAAAGTAAACAGCATAACGGTAAACATCATGACCAGCCCGTTTTTGATATCCAGATTTTTATTCTTTCCATAAGTATAGGCAGATACAGCACTTGCAAGGACATCACTCGCGAGGGCAATTCCGATCGCCTGATAAGGCTCCATATGTAAAAATGCGATCAGCATCGGACTGATGACTGCAGCAGCACTCATTCCGGCAAAACCGGTTCCAAGACCTGCGCCGATTCCGGCAAACAGGCATACGATAAATGTAAGCATAAATCAAATCTCCTTTTCCAGATCAACTATTTTTTTCTTTATTTTTCCAAGAATACTTTCAAACATCACAAATTCTTCCACGGACAGCCCGGATGAGATCGCATGAAAAAAATGCTCCTGAGCAGCTCTGCCGTCAGCTACAACCGGATCACATTTTTCTGTTAGAAAAAGCCGGACAATTCTGCGGTCGGATGGATCGTCTTCGCGGATCAGATAACCGTCTTTTACAAGCTTTTCGGTGGTGACAGAGACAATGCCTTTTTTGATGCCGCGGATTTCACAGACATCTCGCGCAGTATTGAGTGATGGATTGTTTGCAAGAAATAAAATCAGGTCAAAAGCGCTCTGGTTTAAGCCATATTTTTTACAGACCGAGGTGCAGAAAGACTCATACACATGGCCAGTTTTTTGTGTAATTGTTAAAAAATCACTTGGAAACATGAAAAACCTCCCTATAAATTTCCAATAAAAAGAAAGAGTACAGAAATAAAACGCAAAATTTATGAACAGTACAAGCTTCATTCTGTTGGAAAATACACTATGAAAGTTTAAAATTAAACTATCTAAAATTGAATTATATATAGTCTCATAAGAATGTCAATGTACTTTATAAAAAATTTAGAAAGTGAAAGAGCTGCCCCGGTAAAACGCTGTTGCTTTGCGGCGTAAGAAAATTCATATTCTTTTCACTGGTGAAAGCAAATGAATGATGCTAAAATAAAAGGGACGATCAAAAAAGGATTTTCAACTTGTATAATAAAGCAGAGATTATTTTTTGAGAAGCCTGCGATACAGCTGGAATTTAACAAAGGAGAAACATTTTTTATGAATATATTATTTTTTCTGACACCAAAAGAAGAGGTGGCGCATGTGGATGAGGATGATACATTGCGCCAGGTGCTTGAAAAAGTCGAACACCACGGATATTCCGCGATCCCACTTTTGGGGCGGGATGGAAGATACATAGGAACGATCACAGAAGGAGATCTGCTTTGGGCAATGCGGGAAAAGGATTTCCCGGATTTATACCGGATGGAGAAAATCCGGATCACAGATCTGAAAAGACGGAGGGATAACGAAGCTGTAAAAATCTCAGAATCAATGGAAAATTTATTTGAAAAAATTACAAATCAGAATTTTGTACCGGTTGTAGATGATAAGGGTGTTTTTATTGGAATTGTTACCAGAAAAGATGTCCTGCTTTATCTTGCGGGAAAAATCCAAAGAATAGAAGAAAATGGAAAATAAAAGGATAATGAGATAAAATGTTTGATAAAAAACAACGAAGACTAAGAGTCAAATGTCTGGTGTTAGATCACGACGATACGGTTGTAAAAAGTACACCGGAGATTAATTTCCCTGCATTTTTGCAATCATTAAAGGACCTGCGAGGCACGACAATGAGCTATGAGCAATTTGTGGAGTATAATTTCAGGCCTGGATTTTATGAGCTGTGCGAGGACATTCTTCATTATACACCGGAGGAAATCCGCTATCAGGAGGCAATCTGGCAGAAGGCAGCAGCAGAAACGATCCCGGATGTGTATGAGGGGTTGCCGGAGATATTAAACCGCTATGTGAACAATGGAGGAAAAATATGTGTTTCTTCCCATTCTATGAAGAAAACAATTTTACGGGACTACATGGCGGCAGAACTCCCGGAACCGGAATTGGTTTTTGACTGGGCGTGCCCGGAAGGAAAAAGAAAACCACACCCGTATGCGCTCACGGAGACTATGCGTATTTTGGAATTAAAACCGGAGGAACTTTTGATGGTAGATGACTTAAAGCCAGGCTATGATATGGCGAAGGCCTGCTCTGTCCCATTTGCCTGTGCAGGATGGTCCGATAACCAGATCCCGGTTGTGCGTGAATACATGCAAAAATATTGTGATTATTATCTGCACAGCACAAGTGAATTAGAGAACATCCTTTATGAAGATGCTGTGATTTAAGAAAAAGAGACTGTTACAGGAATAAAAATGAAGTTCCTGCAACAGTCTCTTTAGGTTTTGGCTTTAGCCAGTTTTTTGAAAGTATATTATTTTACGAGAGCCTCCGCATAGTCAAGGGCGTCGACGATATTTTCATGGAAATTTTCTTTTCCGACCAGATCGATAAAGCCATCTTTTTGCATAACTTTCATTGGCTGCTCATTGACATGGGAGAAAATCAGGGTAATATTTTTCTTTTTTGCACGTCCGGCTAATTCACGTAAGGATTTCATGGCGCTTGCATCAATGGCAGGTACACTTCTCATACGGATCACGACTGCCTTGGTATGGTGATTGCTGTTGATATTTAAAATCTGGTCAGCGGCAGCAAAAAACATTGGTCCGGAAATCTCAAAGACACTGATAGAGTGTGGAATATCACGAAGCTTTTCTGCCTCACCCGGTGTGATGTCTGGGGCATCTGCATATTTCCATGCTTTAATATCTGCTGTTTCTGCCATACGTTTCATAAATAACAAAGCAGCGAGTACAACACCAATCTCAATTGCAACAACGAGATCAAAGAAGACTGTCAAAAAGAAGGTAGCAACTAAAACGATAATATCACTTTTTGGTGCTGTTTTGCACAGGCGGAAGAATGATGTCCAGTCCGCCATATTTGCGGCAACAACCAAAAGCACGGCAGCAAGTGTTGTCATTGGGATCAGTGCTGCAAGCGGCATTAAAACCAAAAGAATAATCGTTAAAGTGATGCAGTGGACGATACCTGCAATCGGGGTACGACCGCCATTGCGGACATTAGCTGCGGTTCTTGCAATGGCACCTGTGGCAGGGATTCCACCGAAGAGACCGGAGAAAATATTTCCAAGTCCCTGACCAATCAATTCAGCATTAGATTTGTGGGTATCACCGATCATTCCATCTGAAACAACAGCGGAGAGAAGGGATTCAATACCTGCTAAAATAGCAATCGTAAATGCAGGGGAAAGCATCTGCTGTACCAGTTTCATGGAAAGCGCAGGAACATGGAAGCTTGGGAATGCAGAGTTCAATTCACCATAAACACTTCCAATCGTATTGACAGGAAGCTTTGCAAAATAAACAATCGCAGTTGTAATAATGATCGCGATCAAAGATCCCGGAATCTTGTCGGTTACTTTTGGCCAGACAAGCATGATCACGATAGCAACGATACCGATGGCAGCAGCTGTTATGTTGATCGTAGTAATATGCTTTACATAAGCGATTACTTTGTCTAAAAATTCAGAAGGAACAGATTCTATCTGCAGACCAAGAAAATCTTTGATCTGACCGACAAATAAGGTGACGGCGATTCCGCAGGTAAAACCGGTTGTGATCGTATAAGGAATATACTTGATCAGGGAACCAAAACGGCAAAGCCCCATAATGACAAGGATAATACCGGCAAGAAGGGTTGCAACGATCAGACCATCTGTGCCATAATCTGTAACGATACCATAAATAATGACAACGAATGCGGCGGTTGGGCCTCCAATCTGTACACGGCTACCACCGAAAAAGGAGATAAAAAATCCGGCGATAATTGCAGTATAAAGACCCTGCTCAGGTCCGACTCCGGATGCGATCGCAAGTGCGATGGAAAGTGGAAGGGCAATAATTGCAACAATGATACCGGAAATGATGTCCTTGATCAGCTGTTCTTTGTTATAAGTCTTCATGACGTCAAACAATTTTGGACGTAATTCATTCATGAGAGTGTTTCCTTTCTGCTAAAATAAAAAAAGTATATAAATAATCTAAAAAAAATATAAACAATGCAGTTTAAAATTTTATCATTGTAGAATCTCTATTTCAAGGGAGTTTCCGGGGAAAATAGCCAGATTTATGTATTTCTTGGAATACATGGAAATGATTCTTAAAAAAATTTTGATATCGTGTATTTTACAGGAAAGGGAAGGCATTTGATGAAAGGGTTAAAATTAAATCCTATTGACATAGTATGAATAGGGGAATATACTGTTAGTACTGTGAAAGGAACGAGAGGATTTTAGCTATGAAAGTGTCGACAAAAGGAAGATATGCATTACGTTTAATGTTAGATCTTGCAATTAATAATACAGGTGATCCGATCAGTCTGAAGGATATTGCAAGAAGACAGGGAATTTCAGATAAATATTTGGAACAGATTATTTCTGTATTGAATAAGGCAAAGTATGTAAAGAGTATCCGAGGAGCACAGGGTGGTTATATTCTGACGAAGCAGCCAAAGGATTATACAGTCGGAATGATTTTAAGACTGACAGAAGGAAGTCTTGCGCCGGTTGCCTGTGTGGAAGAGAATGAATCCTGTGATAAGATCAGAGACTGTGCAACGGCTTTGGTATGGCATAGGATAAATGATGCAATCAATGATGTAGTAGATCATCTGACCCTTCAGGATCTTGTTGATTACGAACAAAAAGACTGCGCCGACGACTATGTGATCTAAGCATTGAGCAGTGCAGCAAAAAACAAAAAGACAATTTGTCTGCTTGCAGGCAAAATTGTCTTTTTGTTTTTTGCTGTAGGGCGAAAGCCCGACAGTGAGAGAAAT
>CAKRLC010000084.1 GCA_934358955.1 uncultured Roseburia sp.
CCCATTCCTGACACTCTCCTTTTTTTTATTATACTTTGGTTGTTTGGATTGTGTCAAGTTTCATTGTAACATATCACATTATCTGAGGAAGAATATGCGGAACTTCTGAAAGAGAAAGGCAAGCAGAATCTTATTCCCACAAAGACAAAATCAGGATCACAGATTGCAGTGCAGTCCACACAGTTTCAATACGGTGTGGACTATTTTGTTGGGGATTTCGTCACCGTGGAGCATCACAGGTTTGGAATCAGACAGAATAAAATACAGCTTGTGGGAATGATTGAGAGTTTCGACCGCAACGGCAGAAATTTAACACCGACATTTAAGGACACCTGAGTGTGAGGCAGGATGCTGCCCGAACACGAAGGCGTACCTTTACAGGATAAAAGAAAGGTTGGTATAAACATGGCATTTTCATTCGGATTTTTCAATTCTAAAAATCTTGACAGAACGTATACTGCTGAGAATTTCAATGACTATCTCGGCAGTATTATCTGTGACGGAATTCAGGACAACTTCGGACAGTGTTTCAAGCTGTCTGCAAGCAAATTGAAACTGACAATCGGCAGCGGGAAGGCTTGGATTCAGGGGCATTATTTCATTTCTGATACGGCATATACCTATGATTTATCTCGCTATGTGGATGAATCCCTGCCGAGATATATGTCAGTTGGAATTTGTTGTAACACTTCTGAAAATATCCGCAATGTCAGCTTTGAAATTCTCGCAGGAACTCCTGCCACAAATCCCGCAATACCGAGATTTCAGAACACAGATTACAAGAAATATCTCACCCTTTGCATTATCAGACTTGATGCAGGCACATCAGAACTCAGCATTACAGATTATCGTGAAAATTCAAACTACTGCGGATATGTCCGATGCTTTTTAGGCAAATGCAAGGTTACGGATATGCTTTCACAGCTTTCTGAAATTCAGACGCAGATAAAAGATTACAACATAACAGTTGGTCAGCTGACAACAAAAATAAACGAATTAACGCTGAAAATTGATGAGATGACAGGCGATGTGGTTTCCATCGGGAAATGCGGTCAGAGTGTTGATTTTGTGCTTTATTCAGACGGCAGACTGCTCCTCAAAGGCACCGGGGCAACATTCGATTATTCTACTGACAGTAATCCGTCACCGTTTCAGAATAATTCCAATATCAAGTCGGTTATTGTTTCAGAGGGTGTGACAGGCATTGGTGAACGACTTTTTCAGTATTGTGATAACTTAAAAACAGTATCACTTCCGACTACACTTACAGCAATCAAAAGGGCTGCATTTCTGCCGCATATTGACGGTTACATTTATCATCAGAGTCTTAACGGCTTGACGGAATTAAAGATTCCGGAACGTGTTAATGAACTTGGCGTGAATGCATTTGCAGGAACGGCAATCAAATCCGTAACTATTCCATCCTCTGTTACAACTGTTGGTGCAATGGCATTCAGTGAGTGTCAGTATCTTGAAACGGTACGATATGGCGGCAAAGTCATTAGTGACAGAATGTTTGTGCGATGCACAAAACTGAAAAACCTCACGCTTACCCGAAACGTCAAGGAAATTGTGGGCGGCTGTTTTAATTACTGTGAATCCTTGAATGCAATCACTTATGAAGGCTCTCTTGCAGACTGGAACGCTGTGAAGAAAAATACAAACTGGGATAGCCATGCAGTTGATATTGAATTTCCGCTTGCAAAGATCCAGTGCCTTGACGGATATATGGAATATGTTGCAAACACAAAAACTTGGAAAGAAGTGAAATCATGATAAAATTTCTTGTAAAAGGACAGAACATTGAAACGCTGGAGCATGAAATAATTGCAGCAGATCAGATTGCTTTTGTGAAGATACATTTTGTGTTCGATAATAACTGGAAACCGCTGCATAAAGTGGTGCAGTTCACACAGGACGAAATAACCTACAACAGGGTTCTCGGAACAGAAAATACGAGTTGTTTTCTGCCTGCTGAATTGACTCCCGGCACTGTAAAGATATCCTTGTTTGGCTATGATGCAGAAGCAACTGAAACAGTCAGGGCAACAACGATTGTAAAAACTTTGCACATCAGACCATCAGGATTTGAGGGCGAAAACAGTAATGTTCCGCCTACTCCTGATTTATATCAGCAGCTTTTGCAGAAGATTTCTGAAAAAGGCAAGGATGGCAAATCCGCCTATATTATTGCCGTAGAACATGGTTTCACAGGTACAGAAAATGAATGGCTACAAAGCCTGAAAGGTGCTGACGGCAAAGACGGAATAACTCCCGATATGTCAGACTATGCAACAAAAGCTGATATTGCAAATTTACAGGAGCAAATCAGGCAAATATCCGGCATCAGCTATATCTCTGTATTTGAAAGCGGTTCTGATGCCTTGCAGAAATATGGCGACAGCATCTACACTTATTACAATGACGGTTATCGTTCTCTTGCAGGATTTGCAGAAAGTTATCCGCACTTTTGTTCTGCTGAAAACAACTATGCTCTGTATTTCAATCAGAACGATTTCAGCTGGGCAGGAACGGTGTTTGTGATGTTTTTGACACCAATTTCAATAACAGGTTCTATGCATTTGCTTCTGAATTATCTGGTCGGTGCATCACAGGACGCTGAATTTTATCTTATTCCGAAGACAGATAAAACAGGGGCGGAATTGGCTCAGTATATCTATGAAGAAATCAAAGCAGAAAATGCTTTGAAATTATCATTTAAATGGCTTTATTCCGATACTTTCATTTCTGTAATGCAGTCACTTGAAAACGTATCGAATGGAGAATACTACCTTGCTTTCAAAGGCACATCGGATAATTCACATCCGATGGTGAAGGTTATTAAATTTATGAAGGAGTGATTTTATGAAAGATACTATTTGCCTTATCGCAGGCATTGTCGGCGGATTTATCGCAACACTGCTCGGTGGCTGGGATTCTGCTCTTGCAACTCTTGTAGTATTCATGGGCATTGATTTTGTAACGGGAATCGTAACTGCGGCAATGGGCAAATCCAAACACAGCGAAAGCGGTACACTCAACAGCACGGCAGGCTGGGTTGGACTTGCGAAAAAGTTTTGTATTCTTCTTATGGTAATTGTGGGCGTGAGAATCGATATTCTTATCGGCACAAATTACATCCGTGATGCAGTCTGCATCAGCTTTTGTCTGAACGAACTGCTCTCCATTATCGAGAATACGACACTTATGGGAATCCCTTTCCCGCCTGCATTCAAAAAAGCAATTGATGTTCTGCAAACGAAAGTAGGCAGAACCGAAGATGAAAAGGAGGACGAATAAATGGCTATTTTAAAATCTGATACATCAACTACTCTGAACGGAGTGAAAATAAACGAGTATTTACTCACAAAACATAACCCCAACAGAATCGATATGCCCTCTGTTTCAATGGAGGGTAAAGTTATCGGTGTAACAGTCCACAATACCGACTGGATTTCTGTAGCAAGCGGAACGACACCTGCGGAGCAGTACACAAGAGCAACCGTCAATGGCAACATGAATGATGTCAGAGTGCATTATTACGTTGACAACGTATGTGCATGGCAGAATCTGCCCCTCTCCTTAAGTGGCTGGCACGCCGCTGACGGAGGCGGCAACGGCAACAGAAGAACCATTGCGATCGAGTGCATTATGTCATCTGCGTATAACGACAGAGATAAGAAATCCGAGGACAATTGTGCAAGACTTGCCGCAGCACTTCTGAAGAAGTATGGTCTTGACATCAATCACCTTTACACCCACACGCATTGGCTGAATGTCCGTGACGGAAAGTCCGGCAGCGTGGACTATCTCAATACTGCAAGAAATCCGTACAAGATGTGTCCTGTGTATATTCTGCCTCATTGGGCAGCTTTCAAAGCAAAGGTACAGTCTTATCTTAGTTCGGGTTCTATCCCGACAACCCCTGCACCTGCAACAAGACAGCTTTATCGAGTACGAAAGTCATGGACTGATGCTAAGTCGCAGATTGGTGCATTTTCTTCTCTTGAAAATGCAAAGAAAGCCTGTAAGGCGGGATATGCTGTTTTTGACAACAACGGCAAGCAGGTGTATCCAGCAAAGAAGTCTGTTGATGAAGTTGCCCGTGAAGTCATTCAGGGTAAATGGGGCAACGGTGCAGAACGTAAGAAGCGTCTTACCGATGCAGGTTATGACTACAACGAAATGCAGAAAAAAGTGAATCAGATGATCTGATAATATCCCCTACGAAGTATGTTTTTTCATATTTCGTGGGGGATTTTTTTAGTATTTGGATATTTTTTGGTACTCAAAATCAAATTTGCTGTCCTATGTATAGTGAAGGCATTAATTTAACAGGAGGACTACTATGGAACAGCAAAAAGTAATTGATGAAATTGAATACTTCAAAGCACAGAAGCTGACAGATATGCTTTATGAAAACGGACTTCTTTCCTTTGTCGAGTATGACAAATTAATGGAACTGAATAGGCAGACTTTCTCTCCCCTTTTTGTCGACTTATTCCCTAAAATGCTTGATAAATCTCTCAAAAAGAGTTAATATGTCATACTGAAATGAGGTGATAAACTTGAAAATACGAAAAATTGACACACAACCACAAGAAAGAAAAAAACTGCGTGTTGCTGCATACTGTCGTGTTTCAACGGATTCTGATGACCAGAAAGAGAGCCTTGATGCACAAAAAGCACATTATGAATCATGGATAAAAATTCATGATAACTGGGAGTTTGCAGGATTGTTCTATGATTTCGGCGTCACAGGAACAAAGACCGAACATCGTGACGGATTACAGAATCTTCTGCTGGAATGTAGAGCCGGAAAAATTGATTACATTCTTACAAAGTCAATCAGCCGTTTTTCCAGAAATACTACGGACTGCATTTTCCTTGTCCGTGAACTGCTCGATATGAATATTCCAATCTATTTCGAGAAAGAAAATATCGACACCGGTTCTATGGAAAGTGAATTTGTTCTCTCCATTCTCAGCAGTATGGCACAGGACGAATCAAGATCCATTTCTGAAAACAACAAATGGTCTGTCCGTCAGCGTTTTGAAAATGGTACCTATCAGTTTAGCTGTGTACCATATGGATATATGCGTGATGATGAAGGATTTATGGTTATCAATCCTGAAGAAGCTGAAATTGTACGTTTTATTTATCAGTCCGTTCTGAATGGCTTAGGAAGTGAAAAGATCGCCAAAATTCTTGAGGAGCGACAAATCCCAACACGAAAAGGCGGAAAATGGACTAATTCCACCGTAAGAGATATTCTCACGAATGAGAAATATTATGGTGCAGCTGTTTTTCAGAAAACCTACACCAATGAAAGCTTTCATAGAAAAAAGAACTACGGTAAAGTCGATCGTTATTTTGTGGAAGAACATCATGAGCCTATCATCAGCAAGGAAATATTTGAACGTGTAAAAGAAATCATAGAGCAAAGGGCTTCAGAAAAAAGAATCATATCCGGTTCTGACAAATATCAAAAGCGTTATGTTTTCTCAGGTATAATCTTCTGCGGTGAATGCGGTGATAAGTTCAGACGCAAAATACACGATTCCGGCAAAGAAATCGCATGGTCGTGTCGGACACATATTCAGGATAAGAAAAAATGCTCTATGAAATATATCAGAGATGATATGCTGAAAGCAGCATTTGTAACAATGATGAACAAGCTGATATATTCGAGAAAACAACTTCTTCTGCCTTTATATGAAAACATCAGCATACAAGACAATGATGAAAGCATCTGTAGGATTCACTCTATTCAAAACGAGTTGCAAAAATTATCTGAGAAGAAAGATACTCTCAGAAAACTCAGAGCACAGGACATTATCGACAGCGTTGTTTTTAATCAGGAAATCAACTTTATTGACGCACAGGCATCTGAATACAGAGCAGAAATCTCTGACCTCTCCGGAAAAACAAAAGATTTTTCTGAAATGAATAAGCTCATTCATTTCACAGACAGAGAAATGATGACTGCATTCAATGAGGAAGTGTTTTGTATGTTTGTCAGCAAAATTGTAATTGTAAATCGAAATTGTGCAGAATTTCATCTCAAATGTGGTTTGAAGGTCAAGGAGGCATTATGACATACGGATATGAAATGAGAAATGGCATAGTCCTGATCAATCAATCAGAGGCGGCTGTTATCAGACAAATTTACAAAAATTATATTTCGGGAATGAGTTTTTCTATGTCAGCAAAAAAAGCCGGTCTCAATATTGCACACAGTTCTGTGAAAAGACTGCTTTTGAAAAAATGCTATCTTGGTGATGACTTCTATCCTGCCATTATCGATAAAGAAACTTATCTCAAAGCTTATGATCGAATAATGGTGAATCGTTTTACAGGACATAAAAGAAGAAAAGATGCAGTTATTCATACTGAATTTGAAATGGATATTCCGACACAGTCTTTTGAAGATCCATTTGAACAGGCAGAATATATTTATAGTTTGATTGGAGTAAAATAATGGGAAACGTTATGAAAATACCTGCAAAACCACAAGTTGGAAATCGTGCTGCAAAAAAGCAGGTCAAAAAACTGAGAGTAGCAGCTTACTGCCGTGTTTCAACGGATACAGAGGAACAGGCAACCAGTTATGAGGCACAGATCCAACATTATCGGGAATACATTATCAGCAAACCGGAATGGGAATTTGTCGACATCTATGCCGATGAGGGCATCAGTGCGACCAATACCAAAAAGCGTGATGAATTCAATCGGATGATCGATGACTGTAAGTTGAGACTGATTGACCTTGTTATTACAAAATCAATCAGCCGTTTTGCCAGAAATACTGTGGACTGTCTGAATTACATCAGAGAATTGAAAGAAATGAACATTCCTGTTTTTTTCGAGAAAGAATCTATCAACACAATGGACGCTAAAGGCGAAGTTCTACTTACCATTATGGCATCATTGGCACAACAGGAATCGGAATCACTCAGCAAAAATGTCAAGCTGGGAATGCAATATCGTTTTCAGCAGGGAAAAATTATGGTCAACACCACTTGCTTTCTCGGATATGATAAAGATGATAATGGCAACCTCATCATCAATCCCGAACAAGCAGAAATTGTCAAACGCATTTTCAGAGAGTATCTGGAAGGTAAAAGCATTCTGGCTATTTGCAGAGGTCTGGAACATGACGGAATTCTTACTGCACGAGGTAATCAAAGATGGCATGACAGCAGTGTACGCAAAATATTGGAAAACGAAAAGTATATGGGCGATGCACTTTTGCAAAAGACCTATACTATAGATTTTCTGACCAAAAAGAGAGTAAAAAACACCGGAATTATGCCAAAATACTATGTGGAAGACAGTCACCCTGCAATCATAAGCAAAGAAATATTTATGCAGGTGCAGGAAGAAATTGCAAGACGTGGAATGCTGAAAGACTCTCTTGGAAGAAGAAAATGTTTCAGTGCAGCTCATGCTTTTTCACAGATTACCTTTTGTGCTGACTGTGGTGCTGAATTCAGTCGTTTGCATTGGAATAGTCATGGTAAAAAATCAATCGTCTGGAGATGCAGCAAAAGGATCAAAGATCATACAAAATGCAGTGCCAGAACAATGAAGGAAGAAGACTTGCAGAAAGCTTTTGTCAACGCCCTTCAAATGATGATCGGTGACAGTGATCATTACCTCAAAAAACTAAAAAACAATATTGATCAAATCATTGTTGACCCCTGTGCCTTGCAAAACATTGATGATAAACTAAATCGGTTACAGCATGAACTGATAGACCGTACAGAACGTCATGAGGATTATTCCGATATTGCTGAAGAAATATTTGCTTTACGAGAACAGCGTGAACAGATTCAGGTATCGAAAAGTTCTCATGCTGAGTACAAGAAACGCATTCAGGAATTGCAGTTCTTCATCAAATCACAGCCGAAGCAAATGGAATTTGATGAAACCCTTGCAAAACACCTGCTCTCAAAGATTACGGTTTTTGATGACCATATTATTTTTGAGTTTAAATCAGGTGTGACGGTGAGTGCCCAGATGTGATATATAACAAGACCTCCGTTGGAACTAATCCAGCGGAGGTTCTTTTATTAGAAAAGGTGGGTAAAGAATCATTTATCTAAACTTTAAATTGAAATATCATCAATAACCCATTTTTATAACCACATTTTCTGAATTATTTACATCAGCCGCAGTATAAATAGCATTCTCAATTTCTTCTAAAGGGAACTCATGAGTAATTATGCTTTCAAAGTCCCATTTTCCGCAGGACATAATCTTCTGAACATCTTCTACATCTTCCGGCATATATCCGCCCGAACCAATTATACTCTGCTGTGCATAGGTCATATGCAGAAGATCAATATTCCGAGGCTTGTTATTTACGGCAACAGACACAAATCTGCTTTCAATCTTGCCAAAAATCATAAAATCATTCAGTATGCTTTCTGCACCGGCGGCATCAAGCCAGCAATCAATGTCAGCCGTTATGCCATTGAGTGAATAAGTACTTCCAAAGTATTCTTTCGATTTTTCCTCAAAATTTTCTGACGCTGTGTTGCAGACAGCAAATCCAAGATTTTTGGCAATACCTAAACGAAAATCCGAAGGGTCGCAGATCATTATCTTTTCCATACCAAAATATGAGAATGCCGCAGCTGCCGCTATCCCAATAGTTCCACAGCCAAAAACCACAGCTGACTGTCCTTTGATGTACATTCCTTTTTCACATGGAATCATTCCTCGTCTTGCGGCACGGCATCCTACAGTAAAGGGTTCTGTAAGGCTTGCCAGTTTATCAGAAATACGCTCATCAATCGAATACAATGAATGATTTCGCTTGGCATTCGGAATCAGAATATATTCAGAAAATCCTCTGATTGTTCCTGCACGTTTGGTATCATTTTTGGCATAAAGCGGATAAGGATATACACGTTCTCCTACAGAAAAATCAGTTATATTTCTGCCGACCTTAACTATTCGTGAAATTGTTTCATGTCCGAATTCTCCGCCTACTGTGACTTTATGTCCCGTATCCGGACCGTGCAGAAAAACTGCAACATCTGTACCGCAAATACTTGAATATATATTTTGTATCAGTACATCATTTTCTCCAACTTCCGGCAAAGTAAGTTCCCGAATAACGATATTCTCTTTTCCACAATAAATAGCTGCTTTCATATTTCCTCCTTACCGCACATAACACACTTATGAATAATGGCAATTATCTGTTCAATTGATTCAGCGCAGTTTCTTTTAAGCCACTCTGCTATTATTGCAGATATTCCGTTCAGATAAAAAAGCATCATATAGTTTCTCTCATACGTCGGAACGGAAAAGCGCTGCAGAATAGGGTCAAAGATGTGCTGGAACATTTTCTGATAGGTTTTTTCAGCAGAGAAAATCCTCGGGTTTTCCATTGCTGTCTGATAAATATTTCTGTGCTGACAAACAAATGTCAGATATGGAGTGAGATATTCTGAAGTGACAAGAAAAAGTTCTTCTTCAGAGCAAAAGCGGAATTTATTTACCACACTGTTATCCAAATCTGAAAAATAAGACATAAACTTTTTATGCATATACTCAATGCTTTCAGCCAGAAGGTCACCTATCGTTTCATAGTGAAGATAAAAAGTGGAACGATTCACTCCTGCCTTTTCGCATATTTCCTTTACTGTAATATACGCAAAATCCTTTTTTTCAAGCAATTCAAGAAGAGCCTCATCCATACGCACGGCTGTATTAAAGTATTTGCTTTCAGACTTATTCATGCTTTTCCACCTGCCTTCCGAATTTTCTGCTGCGTATCAGCATATACACAGCTGTCACAATAACTATCAGATATACCGCACTGCCAGTAAGTGTATTCATCAATTTCCGGTAACTTTCTCCGTTTTCAGAAAAACGTGAAATCATTGCTGTTTGCAAACCGAGGACAGACATCATAGCTGAAATGAAATTCAGCACCTTTGCAGCCGACAATATCAGATCACCAAGTTCATGAAATTTTATAAGATTGATAATTGAGAGGATCAGAGTATAAAATGTGTACAATGCAGACAGATAGATGATGTATCCGGGATATGTAAATCCTGAGTTTGTTCTCACCATAAGAACAATCATACCACCCATTGGAATATTCAGCAAAAACAGAAGCAGAGCGGTTTTTCTGTAACACCGGTATTTCTCTTTTTGTCCTCTTTTTCTCCGATAGCTGATTATCAGATACGCTCTGAGTCCACCAAGTATAAAGTAATAAACTGCCATTGAGATAAACCACACTGAAGCATAGCGTATTCCTGCTGCAATTCGGAATATAACATAAAGAAAATTGATGATCATACCCTGATAAATATTGACGCTCCCACGAAATGCAAGGTCATCGAAATATCGTCTTCCGAAGTATGACGCTCTGATTTTCTGCATTATTCTGCTATTATTGAACGCCGTTTTTATATCTCTTAACAGTTTAGGTACAGCGGCAATAATAACAGCAAGAGAGTACGCAGACATCACATATATTATGTATGAATACGCACTCTCTGTTTTTCCTGCGGCAAAGATATAAATGAGTGCTGCATACACAACGGGTATAAAAAATAATATCACTTTGGGCGGATGCAGAAACTTTTTAATGATTCTCTTTGCCTTTTGCATTGCTTAATTCTCACTTATCTCTTTTGCAAGCTGCATGATTTCAAAGGCATACTTCTTCTTGCCGTTTGCAAGGAGTCTTTTGTAGACAGGATAGTTCATTCCCATACAAATAAATCCGATTATACCAATTATGACACCTATAATAAACATAGCTGTCGTTCCGCTGCCGATTACTTTCATCGAAAGACACATTCCCACACCTGTAATAAGTGAAGCAATGATACCGAAAGTATAGGTAAAAACTGTTGCAGGAAGTTTTGCTCTGGCATCCAGTTTACGGAGTGCGACTACCTTAGAGGTGTCTTTGGGTGCATACTCATTTGCAAGATGTTCTGCGTAAATCTTATCTGTATTCATAGCTGATAGCCTCCTTTTATTTGATGTCTTTATTATACAGGAAGCAAATCAGAAACTGAACGACATTTATTGCTGTTTGTGTTGTTTTCAGGAACAAAAAAATTCCGATTTATCAAAGTTTCAATTCGTTCCATTTTTGTATATTTTAACTTTGATAACAAATCTCCACACTCAGTCAAACAGCCTAAAATCAACGCAAAATAGGCACTTTCAAGGCTGTTTGACAGTAAATCTGCCGTTTTCATCAAATCTGCACACAAATTTTGACTTTCAGGTTGATTGTGTATATCTGCTATCCGTTTTTAACCCGTTTCGATATGTTCCCACGGACAGATTTTAGGAGAAAAGATGAGTGAACCAAATTGGCATATAGCTGAAAAGTACGCAAAATAGGGACTTTTTAGCCTACTTTCTTGAAAGCAGAACTACGCACTCAACGTGGCTTAAAACGACTGCAAGTACGTCATATTGCCTTAATGGTATCTGATAACAGGTCAACAAACTATTTAACGATAACTTTTTCTATCGTTAAATAGTTACAATGAATCATATTAATTATACACCAAACCGCAAATAAAATCAAGTCACAAAAGAAAAATCAGCAGGAATCACTTCCCTGCTGATTTTTATCTTTTATCGTGAAATCTCTATTTCTATCCTTGCTTTAAAACAAACCACGAACTTAT
>CAKRLC010000085.1 GCA_934358955.1 uncultured Roseburia sp.
TTAGAGAGTGAGACAGCGATCGTCAACGCAAGGACATTGTATAATGCACTGACCGATGAGATAAAAGCAAATGTTACAAATTATCAGACACTGGTAGATGCTGAGACTGCTCTTGCAGCATTAAAGAGTGGTGCGGCACCGGCGCCGGCTGAGCAGCCTGTGGATGGAACTGCAGGGAATTAAATATTGAGTGATAAAAAATGATATAGTGAAAGAAAAAATAAATTTGTAAAAACCTAAAATCCCCCAGGATGAGAAAAAACAGAACGTTCTCATTCCTGGGGATTTTTAATAGAAAAATAAGTTCAAAAAGGTTAGCTGAACAGTATTTTAATGTTATGCTTCTATGATGGAAACGCCCCATGCTGGAAGCACGATCGAACTGCCTGATGTGACAGATTCACTGGTAAACAGGTTCACACCATCCGCTCCATGATAGCAGACAGCAGTCTCCTGATCGGAATAGTTCAGGTAATAAGTTACGGCTTTCCCGTAATCATTCGTTCCGGTCTTACAGATAACAGGAAAATGACAGCCGCTGTCAGCCGGGAGCTGGTCTGAAAATGTGGCAAAGAAGTCTGTGAGCAGGGCTTCTAAGACGGGACGATCAAACATGCTTGCCAGATAGAGTGCGGATCCTGCGCCATACTGGTTGACCGTAGCAGCAGCGTAGGTGTTCCATACAGGATGCTCATAGAACAGGATAGGACTTGCGGTATCGCAGGTGACCAGATCCATCCAGTGACGGCAGGTGCCGGTGACGGACGCTTTGCTTTCTGAGGTGGTTGCCGGGAATAGACTTTGACCAGAAGAGTTTCTGCCTGTATAAGTTGCATTTCTTTCTGTCTTATCCGAACTGATGGAACAGAGATCTAAGCTTTTGAGATCCGGGTAGCGAACCGTCACATTTTCCGGATAAGTATACTGGTCATAATGGATGCCAAGACATTTGGTAAGCCCATGAGGCTGTACGTCGGCATAGATTTTTAACTGCTCATCCGAAAAACCGGTGCGGAAGGTTGTGATCAGGTGTCCACCATTTTTAACATAATCGGAAATGGCTTCTAACAGGGAATCGGAAGCACTGTAGAGCGCCGGTACAATAAGAAAGGCATAGCCCGAAAAATCGCGGTTCTCAGAAGAAACCATGTCAAATTCGAGATTCATGCGGTAAAGCGTATCACCGATCCAGCGTGTAACCGTGCTGTAGCTGTGTTCTCCGGTATCCTTCAACGGGAAAAGGGAAAGACCGGTCAGGGAGGCATTGTCGAGAAGCAGTGCAATGCGGTTCTCTTTTTTCAGGTTTTTCAGATGATCACCGATCTGGCAAAATTCTTTTCCAATGACAGAGGCTTCTTCGTAAATTCTGTTTTTGGAAAAATCATGGGAAAGAACACCTTTCCAGTAGCTTTCACAGGAATTATGGATCGAATGCCAGTGCCAGTACATGACGCTGTTAGAACCATTTGCCAGGTGGCTGTAAGCCTGAAGCCGCAGCTGTCCGGGATATGGGAGCCAGGCAATATTTCCCTGTGCCTGGGTTTCCATTACAAGATAGTTATCATTTTTCAGGCTTCTTGTAATATTTCCACAGAAATTGATCTCTTCGCCGGTCAGAGCAGACTGGGATGGGTGATAAATATCACAGCCGGCAACCGTCATACACTTTGCAGCCTCATATTGGTTGACTTCTGGTTGGTAACCGATCGACTGGCCGGTCCATTCATAGTCAAAATTATGTGTGATAAACTGATCCGGGCGTTTGTATTCAGAAACAATACCGGCCTGCCATGAGAGAAAATCGGTGACAAGCTTCCGCTGAAAACATTTGAATTCAGCAGCAAGGCTTTCGTTGATCGTACCGCGGATGTCCGGGAAATCCTCCCAGGTATTGACCCGGTTACTCCAGTAGTCGAGACCAAATGCATGGTTAAAATCACGGATATCCGGATATTTTTTCTTCAATTCTTCCACAAACATAGCCTGGACGCGCATACCGGCGGTACCATAGCTTTTGGTCTCATTGTCAAGCTGAAATCCTATAATGTGTGGGATATCCCGGATATGCTCCATGATGGCGCGGATGACGCGTTCACAGTGGAACAGGTAACCCGCATGCGTGATATCCATATTCTGTCTTGTTCCATAGAGACCTGGTCCATCGGCTGTTACAGCAAGGATGTCAGGATATTTTCTGGAAAGCCAGGTCGGGATCGCATAGGTCGGGGTGCCGATGATGACGGAGATGTGGTGGCGGGCGGCAGCATCGAGCATTTTATCCAGATGCGTGAAATCAAACACACCATCCGAAGGCTCAATCGTACTCCAGGTTGATTCCGCAATGCGGATCGTATTCATTCCGGCCTGCTCCATCCATTCCATATCCTGCTCTACGCGGTCGTAAGGAAGATACTCTGAGTAATAGGCGGCACCAAAGTAAATTCGTTCTGTTTTCATGATGAATCCCTCCAAAATATTAAAATATCCAGATGATGAGTTTTGCAAAAGAACCCGAAAAAGTGTATCATCATCTTAAATTAACTACGATAACTATCATTGCGCAAACGATTGCGCACACGATTATTATAACACTGCAAAAATAAAATGTAAACGGATAAAAATTTTCGAAAAACCATTGCATTTTGTGAAAAATTGGTTAATAATATTGTTGCGCAGAAGATGCGCAGAGAAAACGAGGATACGATAGAGAAACAGAGAATATACAGACGTATAGAGGTAATAGAAAGAAGGACTTATTGTGGGGAATGAGGAGAAAAAGAATATTACGATTGCAGATGTTGCAGAGGCATTGGGCGTTTCAAAAACAACGGTATCAAGAGCGATATCAGGCAAGGGAAGAATCGGACAGGAGACAAGGGAGCGGGTTTTAAGATATATTGACGAGCATGACTATAAGCCAAACGTGATCGCAAAAGGGCTTGCACAATCAAAGACTTACAATATCTGTGTGGTCATGCCGGGTGATTATGAGGTAGTAGACCTTACTTTCTTCCAGGAATGTCTGTTTGGGATACAGGAGATTGCAGGGATCATGGAATATGATATTCTGCTTTGTATTTGCAAGACGAATGATATTTCATCCCTGGAGCGGGTCATTGCAAATGGAAAAGTAGATGGCGTGATCCTGATGCGCACGTTTGTGGAAGACCGTCAGATTGAGTTTTTGCAGGCAAAGAAAGTACCGTTCGTGACGATCGGATCGACCAATTATAAGGGCGTCATCCAGATCGACCATAACCATAAGAGCGCCTGCAAGGAACTGACATCGATCATTCTGATGAAAGGGATGAAAAAGATCGCGCTGATCGGTGGAGATGAGAATCACGTCGTAACACAGAGCAGGCTTCGCGGCTTTAAGGAAGCTTACCAGAAAATGGGAGAGACGATCGACCCGACGATGCTGTTTTTAAATCTGGACAATCATGTAGTGATCGACAAGATCGTGGAGGAGGTGCTTGACAGGCATGCTGAGTGTATCCTCTGTATGGATGATGCGATCTGCAGCAGGGTTTTGAAGAAGCTGCGGGAGAAGAATGTGAGTGTCCCGAAGGATGTCCGTGTGGCATCATTTTATAATAGCTCAGTACTTGAGAATAACGTACCATCGATCACATCACTTTCATTTGATGCAAAAGAACTTGGAATGGTAGCATGTAAGACGGTGCTTGACATGATAGAGGGAATTGAAGTGGATACAAGGACATTACTGCCGTATGAGGTGGTGCTGAAGGAATCCACAAAATAGGATTAGGATACAGATAAGAGTGGACTGATCCACAAAAAGATATTGGAAAGCGGTTTTTACAAAAAATAGTTCAAGGTTCATCTTTGTTGCGCAACGGAGGTGAGCGTTGGATGATTTTTTTGCAGAAACCGCTATTTTTGTGCACCAGGATCCGAATGCCAAAAGGTCTGCATTTAAGTTTATACTAGCAGATTGCACAAAAGAAATATTGCAAGTTTCATTGTGCAAAACATTCCGATAAGCCTCTGAAAGCATGAATCGTGTTCAGCAAAGGCTTCCACGCTTCATGAGTCTTATCTCCATTGCACAAAGAGAAACTTTCTATATTTCTTTTGTGCAATTTGCAATAAAGGTTAGGGAGCAGACCTTTTGACACCCGAATCGTATACCCGAATCCTGTAGAACGAATTCTAGCATTGCAGAAGAACTACAGATAAGCTCACGTGTGCAGATATAGCGCAGACTGGCAAATAGGGTTGCACAAGCCGCAAAAATATGCCTTCAGATAGTGAAAAAGCCAGGAAATACAATGGTTTAACGGTTGCACAACTGACCAGATAAAAGAAGTTTGCAGAAAGACAGAGATCAAATAAATTGTTAAATATATACAAAAATAGAATAACAAGATTAGATATACTGTACATTGACACAAAAATAGGAGAGTACTATACTTAAACCATCGAACAACCGATTGCGCAATAAGTCATGACAAGTGAAACATTGTTACGCAAAGCAAAGAGTAACAAAGGGGATTGCGATGCAGAACAATGTGACAAAGAAAGCTTTAAAACGCGAAAAAGAAAAAGGGAGGACTTTTCAATGAAGAAAAAATTATTAAGCGTATTACTTGCAACAAGCATGGTAGTTTCTCTTGCAGCCTGCGGAGGCAGCAAGGATGCAGGAACATCAGCAGATGACAGCAGTGTGGCACCTGCAACAGAAGCAGCAGATGCGGATGCGGCAACATCGGAAGATGCGATCGCAAATCTGATCGCAGCAACAGACGGAACAGTAGATATTCAGCTCTGGTGCTCAGAACTTGAGTCTTATCAGACCGTTATGAAAGAACTGACAGATAAATTCCAGGAGCAGTACCCGGATGTAGATTTCAATATTACGATCGGAGCAGTATCTGAGCAGGACGCAAAGGACAAGGTCTTAGAAGATATTGATGCAGCAGCAGATGTATTTGTATTCGCAGATGACCAGGTGAATGAACTTGTAAACGCAGGAGCACTTCAGGAGATAGCAGCTACGTATACATATGATCCAAAGGAGACAAATTCTGAGGGAACTGTAGCAGCAGCTACCGTAGATGGAAAATTATATGCTTATCCTTTAACCGCTTCGAATGGATACTTCTTATATTATAATTCCAATGTTTTCTCAGAGGAAGATGTAGCTTCATGGGAGGCACTTACAGCGAAGGCAGAAGAAGTTGGAACAAAAGTAGGTATGAGTATCGCAGATGGCTGGTATGTATACGGATTTTTCGCTGGAGCAGGATGTGACCTGACAATGAATGAAGATAATTCAAACACCTGTGACTGGAACAATGCGACAGGTCTTGCAGTAGCAGAGAGCATTGAAAATATTGCTTCTTCTCCGGCATTCGTAAACGTAGTTAATGAGGATGCGATTACCATGTTAAAAGATGGAACATTAGATGCGTATGTTTCCGGTACATGGAATGCAGGCTCCTTCGAGGAACAGTATGGTGATGGATATGCAGCTTGCAAGCTTCCTACCTTTGATGTAAACGGAACAGCTACACAGATGGGATCTTATGCAGGATACAAATTCGTAGGTGTTAATTCCCATTCAGAAAATGTTGGATGGTCCATGCTTCTTGCTGAATATTTAACAAACGAAGAGAGCCAGTTAGCAGTCGGTCAGGCAACAGCAGAAGGCCCTGCTAACATAGCAGCAGCTTCCCAGATCGACTCCCCGGCACTTGCAGCACTTGCAGCACAGGCAGAATTTGCTGATCAGCAGCTTGTAGGCAACAACTACTGGGATCCTGCAAAAGCACTTGGACAGAATCTTGTAGACGGTGCAACTGATCTTCAGAAAGTATTAGACGATGCAGTAGCTGGTATTACACAGCCAGTTACCGAATAATCGGTATTTCATAGTATGAATCTGAATTCCACATGCTCTGCATCGGGCAGGGTATGTGGAATTTTTAAAAAGAGAAACATTTTTATTTTGTAACGAAAGTTACTCATTCACGCGCAAGGGAGTGAATTTATGAAAACATTTTTAAATGCAGCCAAAAAGTATTTTGCTGACTTTGGAAGAGCTGTAACAAAGGGGGATATCTGGTGTAAGCTTTCGCTGATCATCATGGGAGCCGGATATTTTGGAAGAAAACAGATCATAAAAGGTATTTTAATGACAGCTCTTGAAGTGATTTTTTTCCTGTTTACCGGACTTTTTTCTATGAACTACATTAAGGACCTGAATACACTCGGTAACGTGCAGTACGAGTCAGTATTTGATCCACTGACCATGAAAAACACTGTGAATGACTACGATAATTCATTGCTCATTCTTCTTTACGGAATTGTGGGAATTCTCGTGATCTTTGCATTCATACTTTTATATATAAGCAATATGAAGGCAGTTTACCGTCTTATGCTTATGAAGGAAGAAGGGGAGCACATCAATACCTTTGGTGAGGATGTGAAATCTCTTTTCAATGGGAAGTTCTATATCACATTACTTACCCTGCCAAGTATCGGCGTTATCATGATGAATATCATTCCGATCATCTTCATGTCCTGTGTGGCATTTACGAACTATGATATGGATCATATGCCGCCTAACTATCTGTTTACCTGGGTAGGGCTTCGGAACTTTAAAAATATGCTTACAGGCGGGGCAACCATTACATTTTCCTATGCATTCGTAAGAATTCTTGCATGGACGATGATCTGGGCTGTGACCGCAACCTTTACGACGTTTATCGGTGGTATTCTTCTTGCAAAACTGATCAACCATGAGAATACTTATTTCAAAAAAGTGTGGCGTTCACTTTTCGTAGTGACCATCGCAATTCCGCAGTTCGTAACCTTACTGTTAGTCAGCAAGATGTTTGCAGATCACGGAATTGTAAATACCTGGTGCTCCAGCATTGGACTGACCGGATTATTAAAGGATGCCGGACTTATTTCCGGAAACTTTATTCCTTTCCTCTCAAAACCGGGCTGGTCCCATGTGATGATCATCCTCATCAATATATGGGTCGGTGTTCCATATCAGATGCTTTCCGCAACGGGTATCCTGATGAATATTCCGACGGACCAGTTAGAGAGTGCGCGCATCGATGGAGCTAACAAATGGCAGATTTTCTGGAAAATCACAATGCCTTATGTATTGTTTATCTGCGGACCATCCCTGATCCAGAGTGTCATTGCAAATATCAATAACTTTAACGTTATTTACCTGCTGACAAGCTCTACTGCAACAGCAAATATGGCATTTGCAAATTCAAACGCAAAAGAGACAGACCTTCTGATCACATGGCTGTTTACATTGACCAACGACAACTCAAACTACAAGATGGCATCGGTAATCGGTATTATCTCGTTTGTGATCTGTGCACTTTTGACACTGCTTAGCTACACCAGGATGATCAGTGGAGATAAAGAGGAGGTGTACCAATAATGAAAAAGAAAACATGGAATATCATAATCAGACATGTGGTACTTGCATTGCTCGCATTTATCTGGCTGATACCGGTAGTGTGGCTGGTTGTAACATCATTATCCGCAACAAAAGGCGTAAGTTATCAGCATTTCTTCCCGACACACTGGACACTGGCAAATTATCACCAGTTGTTCTTTGAGACAGATACAGCTGCAAACTTCCCGATATGGTTTAAAAATACGTTTATCGTGGCATTTTTTACCTGCATTATTTCTTCCTGCTTTGTACTGATGGTTTCTTATGCATTCAGCTGCATGAGATTCAAAGGAAGAAAACAGTTGATGAGCTTTTCCATCATCCTTGGAATGTTCCCAGGTGTACTTTCCATGATCGCAGTTTACTTTGTATTAAAAATGATCGGACTCACCGATTCCCTGGCAGGTTTGATCATTGTATATTCTGCAGGTTCCGGACTCGGATTTCTCGTATTAAAAGGATTCTTTGATACGATTCCGGTTTCCTTGAGAGAGGCAGCGCGTCTGGAAGGGGCATCCGAGGCAACGATTTTTGGAAAAATCATTATCCCGCTGTCCAAACCAATGATCGTTTATACCATCATTAATTCATTCTTAAGTCCATGGATGGATTTCGTAATGGCACGTATTATGATCAAGTCCAAAAATTCCGCAGACTGGACCGTTGCGATCGGACTGTATAACCTGCTGCAAAAGACACTGATCGGTGATTACTTTGCAATTTTCTGTGCAGGTGGTGTTATGATCGCGATTCCGATCTCTATCCTGTTCGTAGTGATGCAGAAGTTCTACGTTGAGGGCGTTACCGGAGGAGCCGTGAAGGGCTAGTAAATAAGACAACTATATTTTTTTTGAGGAGACATGAAAAAATGGATAAATTTGTATTGAATCTTATTCATCGTCCGGAGATGGTTCCAGAGTATTCTGCAACCGTGACAGGACAGGGAAAAGAAGAGGATATCGGAGATAAAGCGTTACTGACAGAGTCTTTGGATATTTTTAAAACGCAGCAGAGACTGGCACATGAGAATGGATTAAAAACGACCATTCAGATGACCTATGCTTCTCTTTTTAATGATGAAGCGGTTGAACTTGCAAAGCATGACCATGATGTATATGGGGATGAGATCGCATTATCCTTACTGGGTCTGCCATGCGAGGAGTTCCGTGAAAAATATAAAACAAAAGATTTCTGCATCTGGATGTTTTCTATGGAAGATAAAAAAGCGATCGTCAATGATGTATTTGAAAAATTCCATGACAGATTCGGCTTTTATCCGGAATCCACAGGATCTTATTATATGGATGCTGATCTGACAAATTATATCAAGGAAACGTATCCGACTGTAAAATGTGCAGTTGCAACCTGCTGGGAAGAAGGACCAAAAGCATATCATACATGCAATAATTCCTGGTACACATTATTTGACGGCGGCCCATGGGCACCATGGATCCCTTCAAAACAGAACACACATGCACCGGCAGCAAATAAAGAAGAGGACAGCGGTATCGTGGCGATCCCTCATCTTTCCCGTGACCTGATCGCATGCTATGACGGAAATGGATCTAATTTCGGAACACACCCGCAGAACGTACTCCGCGGAATGATCTATGATACCAAGACATGGGAGTACCCATATCTTTACAACCTGATCGACCAGTACCGTTCCCTGGAAAAATATAACAATGGTTATTCTTACAATATGATGTTTGTCGGACCTGGCTGGATGAACAAAATGGGACGCTGGGAGCAGCCATATGAGCTTCTTTACAAATCCTACAGTGACGGCTGTGCATATTATGGCAAGCTGAAAAAAGAAGGACAGCTGATTGATATGACAATGTCAGAGTTTGCTGACTATTACCGTGAGAAAAAAGGTATCAACGAGAATAATTACAATGAGCCGGAATGTGCTCTCTGGAGAGATATTTTATATGGTTCAGATAAGCAGTTATTCTGGTATTGCGATCCGTATATGAGAGCCTGCGTCAACATGGACCAGGGTGGCGCGATCGTGGATCTCCGTCCTTATGCAGCAAAATTAGAGTGGCCGGTTGGTATCGGAACAAAGCATGTACAGGATGCATCCTATCCATTCCTGATCCAGGAAAAATACCGTGCAGGATATTTTACACATTATGCGGGAGAAGGAACCGTAAGAAGTGCGAAGCTTTCCTATAAAGGAGAGGAAGTAGATCTTTGTCTCTGCCCGACACATGCACATTTTTCACAGGAAGGAAAGACAAGAATCCTTACCTTAGATCCTGTGACGATTGAATTCAGGGATCTGACAGTGAAGCTTCAGACAAAAGAGTATTTCGAAGAGGGATCTTCTAACATTAAGATCGAACGCCATATTTTAGAAATGAGCGATCCGACAGCAGAAGTGACGTTGAATGAGTATATGGTTGCTTGTTATGGTACAACAGAATATTCCGAGGATATGTCCCATATTACATTGCGTATTGACGGACCGGAAACAAAAGAGATCCAATATGCTTATAAATGCCGCGAGGAAGGTGTTGCCGGAGCAAAAGAGGTTTCAGCAGTCATTCCGGAAATCGAGACCCGTGTATCCATGACAGCTTCCGATGAAGCAGCAGAGGGATATGTGAAAGAAGGATATGCATTCTCACCAATGTTTACATTGGGATACAGAAAAACAATCTCAGATAAGGAGGTATTTGCAACATGGCTCAACTTGGCAAAGGCAAATTAAATTACAGATGCCCATCCTGCTTTTTAAGAGATCTGGACATTGATATGTTTTATAATAAAGAAACAGGGATTTACAGCTGTATCCGCTGTCAGTACAGAGGAACGGAACAGGATATTTTAGAAAAAAATGAGATGATCCGTTTCCGTTACAAAGCAATGTATGACAGAATTACAAAATTTGATTTTGACTGATTATTGGAGAAAAAGATGAAATTTGTAAAAGGAATGGACTTGTCCACGCTGCTGGAACTGGAAAAATGCGGTGCGAAATATTTTGTTGACAAAACAGAGATGGATATTTTAGATATCATGAAAAAATACGATGTGGATACGATCCGCATCCGTCTCTGGAATAATCCGTGGTCAAAGGCAGGGGAATCGTATGGCGCAGGAGAAAATGATTTGAAAACAACGCTTGCGATCGCAAAGAAGGTGACAGATGCAGGACTCGGTGTGCTATTAAATTTTCATTACAGTGATTTCTGGGCAGATCCTGGAAAGCAGATAAAACCAAAGGCATGGGAAGGTTTTAGCGTTGAGCAGTTAGAATCGGCAGTGTATGAGTTTACTGTGGAAACGATGAAGGTTTTCAGGGAAAACGGAATTAACACGACGATGGTACAGGTTGGAAATGAGCTTTCGAATGGACTGCTCTGGCCGGAAGGAAAGGTTCCAAACTATGATAATATCGCAAGATTTGTCAATGCAGGGATCCGTGGTGTCCGCGCAGTAGAAGAAAAGATGCCAGTGATGCTCCATCTTGATAATGGAGGAAATAATGCACTTTATCGTGAGTGGTTTGACGAGTTTACAAAGCGCGGTGAGGATTTTGAAATCATAGGTTTATCCTATTATCCATTCTGGCATGGAACGTTAGATATGCTTACTGACAATATGAATGACATCGCAGAACGTTATGGCAAAGATCTGATCGTGGCAGAAGTTTCCATGGGATATACAATGGAAGATTATAAGGATTATGAGAAGCTTCCGGATACGGAAAGAAAGGGCTATGCAACACGAAAAGAACTGGTAGAAAAGATCGAATATCCGATGACTGTTCAGGGACAATATGATTTTATGGAAGATTTCCTGAACCGGATCAGTCATATCAAGGATCATAAGGGGAAAGGATTTTTCTACTGGGAACCTGCATGGATCCCGGTTCCGGGTTCCGGCTGGGCAACAGAAGCATCTTTAAAATACATGAAGGATCCGGGACCTTGCGGAAACGAATGGGCAAATCAGGCGCTTTTTGATTATAACGGAAACGCACTTCCTACATGGAATCTGATCCGGGATTTTAAACCGGAAGAATAAAAAACATAACAGCTGAAAAACAGCTTGGGTTTCTTTTT
>CAKRLC010000086.1 GCA_934358955.1 uncultured Roseburia sp.
ATAATGATATACCTGATATCCGGTCTCTTCCCCTCTTCCGTGGCACGGCATGACAAGATCTGCCCAGCCGTCCTGCTCCTGTTCACTGACATAGATTGGTGTACGTACAAAAGGGAAATCCTCCAATACTTTATAATCTGCACCCTCTTTTTCCAAAATAAGTGCCGGATCCCCTCCGGAAGTCTCTGTATATTCTCCGACTACGACAACAAAAATCTCTTCGATCCCATCTGCATTCAGATCAATGTAATTATAGTAATAGCGTGTATTCATCCATTCTTCTTCCGGAACCTGGTAATAAGAAATCAGAAATTCTGCCAATGCCCTGTCATCCGTATCTTCCGCATAAACAGTCTCTGTATCAGCCGTCTCAACCGGGATATAAACAACCTCTGTATCCTCGGCTTCCACTTCTGCCTTTTCCCGCTCTTCTGTTTCTGGCGTATTTTGGCCTGCTGTTTTTCCGCAGCCCTGCAGAAAAATAATGCCGCATACTGCCAGCATACACATCCATACATTCTTTTTCATATATTTCTTATCCTCTTAGCTAGGTTCAAAAATTAATCGAATCAATACCACACAATGAAAATCCATTCTGCAAAGAAGAAAAACCCAAACGTAGCAGACTACGTCAAGTTTTTCAAGTTAAAAACAGATTATCATATTATAACAAAAAAAGTCCTTAAAAAAACATTAATTTTTCTAAAGACTTTTTCTTCTTTTATATCACTTTTTTCTGAAGCCACTTTCCAGAAAGGAAACGCCAGGAGAAAATAAATCCACGGATTCCCCAGTCTGCAAACATTCCGATCCACACTGCGATCGGACCAAATCCCTGGAAACGGATCAGATAAATTGCAAGTGCTACCCGGCAAAACCACATCGTACAGATTGAAACGATCATAGAAAACTTCACATCTCCTGCTGCCCGAAGCCCATATGCCGGTATAAATGCAAGTGCCCATAAAAGTGGCTTGGCAATCGTGATCGCAACCAGCATTTCATAGCACATACGCATACTTTCCGGTTCCATTCCTGCAAGGTACATGATCGGCCGGCCAGCTACAAACGTCAGCAGACATGAGATAATCAGACCAATTTCACCATACCAGGTCAGTTTTACAATATAATATTTTCCCTCTTCCGTCCTTCCTGCACCAAATGTCTGCCCTGCGACTGTCATCAGGCCAATTCCGACGCCCATACTAGCGATCCCGTTTAAATTTTCCAGTACGATCGTTAATGCCTGCGCTGCGATTGCCTGTGTTCCAAGGATTGATACGGTGGACTGTATCGCAAGCTTTCCGAATTGGAACATACCATTCTCTACGCCTGCCGGTATTCCTATTGCGAGAATCTTTGAGATCATCGGCATATCCGGCCGTATTTTAAAATAATCCCGCAGCACAATAACCTGTCGCGGCTTTCTTAAGTAAAACAAAACGATTCCAGCCGCAAAAATTCTTGAAAGAAGTGTCGATAATGCAGCTCCTGCTACACCCATGCCACATCCGAAAATAAGGACCGCATTTCCTGCAATATTCATTGTATTGGAAATAACAGATATCAGCATCGGGAATCTGGAATTTCCTCCCGCGCGATAAAAAGCCGCCCCCACATCGAACAATGCAAGAAATGGATATGCTATGGCAGTGATCAGAAAATAGCTCACCGCCCCATTCATAACATCTTCTTCCACTGCACCGAACACGAGCCTTAACAATGGCTTGCAAAATATCAGACAAACCAGCATCAGCGTTCCTGATATCACAATAACGGTAAGAAAAATCTGTCTTGCCGCCTGATTACACATCTTATCATTTTTCTGTCCAAGATACTGCGAGCAGATGATCGCTGCTCCGGTGGAAAGCGCTGCAAATACCTGTATGACCAGCATATTGATGGAGTCCACCAGGGAAACTGCTGAAACTGCTGCACTTCCCACATTGCTTACCATCATGGTATCCACCATTCCCATTAAGGCATTTAACAATTGTTCCACCATGATCGGTATAAGCAACGCCCATAATGTTTTTTTTGAAAAAAGAAGATTCTCCCAATCTATTTTGGATGAATTATATAATCTGTTTTTTAACGAACTGTGATTCACTTGCTATTCGCTCCTGTCAAAATAATTTCGGCTCTATGCTATCACTTTCATTCTTCATCTTCAATTAGTTTCATCAATTTACATTGCTCATTTTTTGATACAATGATCAGCGCTCTTCTTCAATAGAAAAAGGAATTGATCACTGTGTTACTGACCAATTCCACATTTCATTCAAAAGTTTTTTATATTCTTAAACATTCTTCGTCGCGATCCAGTCCACCCCGGTACCGCACACATTGCTTACGACCACATCTCCGATATGAACCGGACTTTTGACCTGAACCGGCTTCAAAAGTTCCATCGCTTTTTCGATATCTTCCTTCGGAATCCCACCGTTTGTCTTTACAGAACAGCAATGATGGTTTCCACCGGTCACCTTTACAATACTTGTCAGTACCCTGGTTGGATGAAGTATCTCATTTTTCCCATACTCTGCGCCTCTCGGACAGGAATTGCCCAAAACCTGATAATCGTTTTGTTCATCCACCTGCAGATGGCACCCTTTTGGACATACTATACAGATCAGTTCTTTCATTTTCCGGTACCTCCTTCTGCAGACACAATTGATATTTCAATTGTCGGATTTTCTACTTTCTTTAAAATAGCTGCCGGAAGCTTGATATGCTCCATCTCCCCAGGTGCCATATGCTCTCTCTTATAATGTGCGATAATGGCATCTCCATCTTTTACACAGATTTCCTGATCTTTCATAACAGCATTCACACGGAAAGAAATATCCACACCAGCTTCCGCATTTTCCACACGGATCGTCTGCGGCACTGTGTAAGTCACATGATCTCCTTTTTTCAGCTCAATCCTTCTTCCATTCTCCGGCGCTCTTTTTCCTGCTGCATATTCTGCGGCAGCTTTTCCTGCACGTTGGCTCTCTGCGGTCACAAAATCGACCAGATCATGCACATGCACGACATTACCGCAGCTGAAAACGCCAGGCTCATGTGTTTCCATGTTTTCATATACAAGTGCACCTTTTGTGGACATATCTAACGGAATATCTGCTTTCCTTGTCAATTCATTTTCAGGTATCAGACCAACTGAAAGCAACAACGTGTCACAGTCAAATACGATTTCCGTTCCAGGAATTGGTTTTCTGTCCGCGCCAACCTCAGCCACTGTTACCTTTTCCACACGATGCAAACCTTCCACATTTGTTACAGTGTGTGATAAATAAAGTGGAATATCATAATCATTCAGACATTGCACAATATTTCTGTTTAAGCCGTTACAGTAAGGCATTAATTCTACACAAGCCAATACTTTTGCGCCTTCTAATGTCATTCTTCTTGCCATAATAAGACCGATATCCCCACTGCCAAGAATCACGACTCTTTTTCCTACCATGTAACCTTCAATATTTATATATCTTTGAGCCGTTCCTGCTGTAAATACCCCGGACGGACGATCACCAGGAATCGCAACTGCTCCCCGTGTTCTCTCTCTGCATCCCATTGCAAGAACAATTGCTTTGCCTTCCAGCATCATAAGTCCATCTTCTGTATTACATGCTGTTACACGATGTCCTTCTACTGCCAGAACCATCGTATCCAGCATAATTTCTACTCCAAGTGTCTCTGCCTTTTGAACAAAGCGTGCCGCATACTCAGGTCCTGTCAATTCCTCTTTAAAATAGTGTAAGCCAAATCCATTATGAATACACTGATTCAGGATTCCTCCTGCTTCCTTATCACGTTCAAGAACCAAAACATCCTGCGCTCCGTTTTCTTTTGCACTGCAAGCTGCCGCTAACCCAGCCGGTCCACCTCCGACTACGATGACATCATATACTTTTTTCATTATGACTCCTCCTTAATCGTAGATGTAATAATAAAGGTTCCCTGTTCATCCATTAAAATTTCCTGTTCATCAACCCCCAGCTCCCTGGCAAGAATTTCATGAACTCTTGGTCCGCAAAATCCGCCCTGGCACCGTCCCATACCTGCATTGCAACGTCGTTTAATTGCATCCACTGTTTTAGGAACAATAGGCCGATGAATTGCCTCAACAATCTCTCCTTCCGTTATTGTCTCACAGCGGCAAATAATTCTTCCATACAAAGGATTCTCTTCAATCAGTTTTTTCTTTGCCTCATCATCTAAATATCGGAATAAAATACGCTTTCTCGTATCACAGAATTGATCTTTTTCTTCTATTTTAAGACCGCATTCCCGAAGAATCTTCTCTGCTTCTTCAGCAATGGCCGGTGCACTTGAAAGTCCAGGTGATTTAATTCCTGCAAGATTAATGAAATGCGGACAAATTGGCGATTCACCAATTACAAAATCCGGTATCTGAGTGTTCGGACGAACACCAGCATATTCATGGATTATTTCTCTAAAATCGATATCCGGCACGGATTTATGCCCCTCTGCCTTCAGATTTTCCAATGTCAGCGGATCTGTGCCTACATGATCGCCATCCGGTACGTTATAGCAATCCGGTCCTACCAGTAAGTTGCCATGGACAGTTGGCGTAACACAAACACCTTTAAATCCATGTTCGTCCGGACATGGGAAAATAATAGAGTGTACTTTTTCTCCCTGATTTTTATCTAAGACATAATACTGACCTGCAAAATTGGTCTGCTGCAGATCATGTCCTCCTACCAGTTCATACACCTGTGCTGACCAGCCACCGCCGGCATTAATAACATACTTTGCTTCAAAAACACCTGACTTTGTTGTCACAACAAAATAATCGTCTTTTTTCTCAATCGCCGTTACTTCGCTGTCGAGTTTTACCTCCACACCATTCCTTACAGCCGTTTCCGCCATGGCGATACAATATTCCCATGGATTAATGATTCCAGAACCCGGTGCATATAATGCGGCTTTAATTTCCGGATTCAGCCCCGGCTCAAGTTGAAGTGCCTCATCCCTGTCTACAATCCTTATTCCTTCAACGCCGTTAGCTACCCCACGCTGATATAATTCCTGAATGTAGTTCAGATCATGCTCATTATCAAAAGCAATGATAAACGTAGGCATCTCTATACGTTCAACGTCCAGTTTTTCACAGATTTCTTTTGCAAGTTTAATTCCCCTCAGATTCAGTCGAGCCTCCGTGCTGCCAATCGGGCAGTCAAACCCTGCATGCAAAATTGCAGTATTAGCTTTTGTACAGCCATTTGCCACGTCATTATAACGTTCACATACACAAACAGACAGATTATATCTCGAAAGCTGATATGCAGTCGCTGCCCCCACAACGCCGCATCCGACAATCAATACATCATACATATACTTCCTCCTATTTTCTACCACCATTTAATCTGGTCCGTTACATACTGCCGAATTTTAATAAATTCCGGAGATGTAACATCACGTGGTCTTGGCAGGTCGATTTTCAGATCCTCCTTTATCGTTGTTGGTTTGTTTGTTAAAATCAGGACACGTTCTGCAAGATATACTGCCTCTTCAATGTTGTGCGTAATAAATACAACTGTTGCACCTGTTTCTTTCCATAATTTCAGAACTTCATCTTCCAGATAGAATCTTAATTTAATATCCATCTGTCCATACGGTTCATCCATAAGCAGAAGATCAGGGTTCATGGCAAATGCTCTTCCAATAATAATCCGCTGCTCTGTAGAAACAGATAACTGATGCGGATAAGAATTACGGAATTCTTCGAGTCCCATTAACTTTATAATATTATCAACACGCTCTTTAATCTCTTTTTCCGGCAATTTTTTCAGTTCCAACCCAAAACGGAGATTTTGTTCTACTGTCTTCCATGGCAATGCAGACGGCTCCTGGAAAACAAATGCAAGATTGTGTTTTTTCGGATCCGCGCTTTCACCATCAATGAGCAGATCCCCCTTGGTCGGCATATAAATTCTTGTTAAAAGGTTTAAAAACGTTGTTTTACCACAACCAGTTGGTCCTACAATACAAACAAATTCACCTTTTTTAATATTAAACGAAATATCGTTAAGTACTTTTAAGCTTCCAAAATTCTTTGTCAGGTTGTGAACTTCAACCTTGTAATTATTCTCACCCATTTTTGCACCTCCACCTATAATGCCAGATCTGTATTGTCAGATATTTCTTTTCTGAGACGCAAAAACTCAGGATCTACCGTATTTCTCGGTCGTGGCAGATTAATATCATAGACTTCTTTTACATGCGCCGGACAATTAGATAGCAACACGATCCTATCTGCAAGATAAAGTGCCTCTTCAATATTATTGGTTACAAAAATAACCGTTCTTTTCTCCTGCTGCCAGATACGCTGAACCTCTTCTTCCATTGCATATCTTGTCTGTGCATCCAATGCACCAAAAGGTTCATCCATCAAAAGAATCTCAGGATTGTTTGTATATGCTCGTGCAATACTCACACGCTGTTTCATACCGCCGGAAAGTTCATTTGGATAACTCTTTTCAAAGCCCTGCAGTCCAACAAGATCAATATATTTTTGAGCTGTTTCCCTGCGTTCTTTCTTCGGAATACCTTTTAATTTCGGTCCGAATTCGACGTTCTCCATAACAGTCTTCCATGGCATTAACGCACGCTTCTGGAAAACCATGCCAATACGTTCATCGCTTCCTTTTAATGCTTCTCCATCAAGCAAAATTTCACCGTCTACCGGTTTTTCCAGTCCGGCGATCATATTCAGTAAAACAGTTTTTCCACAACGCCCTGGTCCTAAAATAACCAAAAATTCAGATTTATAAACGTCAAGCGATACATCTACAACTGCGTCAAAAACTTTATTGTCTACAATATAGCTTTGTGAAATATGCTCTAACTTTAAGCTGATTTTTTTCTCGTCCATGGGCATATGATCCTTTCTAATAGCTGAATTACAATTGCAAGTAAATAACCTACCACACCAATGCAGATCATGGAAAGCAGACATAGCGGATAATCTCCGGAATCCATTCCTCTGACGATCAAAAAGCCTACACCAGATTTGCCGCCAAGCATTTCTGCTGCTAACACAACCATCCATCCTGCGCTGGTAGAATTACGGATACCTGCAAAAATTGCATCAAGAGCAGATGGAATTGCAATTTCAAACAGCATCTGTCTTTCATTTGCATGGAAAATCGTTCCTATATCCAGATATTCTTTGATAACATTGGAAATACCTGCCTGTGTATTAACAACAACCGGCATCAGGGCTCCGATAAATACAATTAAGACTTTCGGAAATTCACCTGTACCAAACCAGATTGTCATTAACGGGACCCATGCAAGAGGAGGTACCGCACGGAACGCCGTAAAGATCGGTCCAAAAAGCGCATTGCATTTTTTATTCCATCCGATCAAAATACCAAATGAAATACCGATCAGCCATGCACATCCAAGAGCGATAAACACTCGTCTTAAGCTCGCCCAGATGTGACCAAGTAAGCCAAGATTTTTAATCGGTCTGTCCAAAAGCTTGAGATATCTTTCCCACACTGCTCCCGGAGACGGAAATTTTGACATTGGATTTGAAGATGCTGCAACCCACAAAAGGACTAACAAAATAATTGCAATGACCGGAAGTACCTTATACACACGGTTTCGGAAAATCTCTTTGCGCTCAAATTCACTGAGGACAATTTCTTCTTTTTCTTTTTTCATTTCTTCCACCCCAGAACCTTTCCTTCAACAAGTCCAAGCAGCCACGTGAAAATGACTCCCAATATACCGATAACTACAATACCAAGAATAATGATATCCGGTCTTGCAAAAGAACGACCTTGCTGAATCATATAACCAAGTCCTACATTTGCTGCCAGCATTTCTGCAGCTACCAGTGTAGCCCATGCATTACCAAGTGCTACACGGATACCTGCAAATGTCATTGTCATTGCTGACGGAATACCTATTTTTCTAAAAATTGTAAAATTCGAAGCTCCACAGACCTTTGCAACATTGATCAATGCCGGGCTGGTCTGTCGTATTCCCGTGTACGCATTGATCGTACACGGAACGAACGCCGAGAAAAATACAATAAATGCTTTTGCCTGCAATCCAAGTCCAAGCCAGATAATTGTAATTGGAATCCATGATACAGGCGGAATCGGTCTTAAAATTTCAAAGATCGGTCTCATAAAGCTTTCAAAGCCTCTGAACCAGCCCATAAACAACCCAAGAGGGACGCCAATAATAATTGCAAGAAAGAAGCCTGTAAGAGCAACCTGCAAGCTGGCAAGAATATGTACACCTAATACTGCTCCATCTGGATTCGGATCAACCCATTTTACAAAAAACAACTTTACAACTTCTGACGGCATTGGAACATATCTGTTCGGAAGCAGGCCTCCCATAACAGCAAACTGCCAAATCAACAAAAAGGCAAGAACACCTATGATTGAAAGTACCGTCAGCTGATATTTACTTTTACGTGCATCTTCCTGAACTTTTTTAATTCGTTCCTCATCTGTCAGACGACGTTCCACTCTTGTGCTGTCACTCATATCACATTCTCCTATCTGTTACTGTTCAACCATCTCCGCAATTGTAGGATTTACAAGACCTTTATCAATGATTGTCTGTCTGTCATCGTCTGAATAATTACCAAGTGTAATAAAGAAATCCATTGTTTCAAATAAATCATTGGTAGCTTCACTTACTTTACCGCCATTACCATTACGGTCATCTGTCTCAGTTGTCATTGCTTTGACTGCATCTGCTAAAGAGGTACACTGGAATTCGCTCACAAGACGATCTACGACTTCTTCTGTAACAGCAACACCTTCATCTTCACAGGATTCCATAAAGAGTTCTTTTGCTTCCTGCATGTTCGCATCACTCTCCTGGCACCATTCCCATGTTTTGTAATATACCTGATATGCAGTTGCTACCAAGTCTGTCTTATTTTCAATCGCATCACTCGTTGCACCAATACAGCTAATGTTATTTAATCCCATCTGTCCGATATCTGTTACACGCACGTAACCATCATTCTCGGCTTCTACTGCAAATGCATTCCAAACGCACATTGCATCACCTTCGCCTGTCTGGAAAGCTGTCAGACAGGTTCCTACTGCCGTATCGATAATCTGGATACCATACTCATCCAGGTCTGTGATTCCGATACTGTTCATATACTGCATGAACATATACTGAAGTGTTGTTCCTTTATTCAATAAAACTTTTTTATTTCTCCATGCTTCTGGATCATCTGGTTTTTCAGCAAGATCACTGTCTTCACGTACAAATAATGCTGTATTGTACTCATTATCACAAATACCGATCATATTAATATCGTAATTCTTCATACCATTTAACATACCAGGTGCACCAACATCACAAACATCCCAGTCTGCATTTGCTTCCATCATCGCCGGTCCGCCTGTGAAAGACTGATATTCAACATCAATATTCAATGCATCAAAAAATCCCATCTGATCTGCAACATACCACGGCATGGAATGTGCTGAACCTGCAAAGAAACCAATGCTTAATGTTGTTCTTTCCGGCAGTGGTGTCAATCCTAATGTAGCATCCCCACTCTCAGCTGTGCTCTCTGTTCCAGATGCCGCAGCTTCATTATTGCCACCAGAAGATGTCGTATCCTTGCTCTCCCCAGAGCTTCCACATCCTGTCAACGTACCCAGTGCAACTGTGACTGCCAGTGCCATTGCAAAAAATTTCTTTGTTCCCTTTCTCATAAAAATACCTCCTATACTTTTACACTTTTTGAGCATTTTATCCGACTTGTCAATTGTTTTTTTACAGATGTCAGATAATTCATTCTTTTCCTGTGAACTGTTGCTCTAATTTGCAGTATAGCAATTTTTTGCATATTTTCAAGCGATTTTGCATAATATCTTCTCACTTTTTTATACAAACGTTTGCATAATATTGCCAATTAATTTCAAAATTTTCATGTCTTTTTATACAATACGCACAATTAACCAAATTTTGCATCTAATTATTTTTGTAATACAAAATTTTTATCTTCAGTTTTTTTGCATACTTTTGCGTTTATTTTTGCATATATTTTGTTCTTTTTTTGCATTTTATGTTATACTTAAATAAAAAAATATACGGTCAAAAATCAGATTCGGATTTTTATTGGCAAATTGCACAAACGAAATATGATATGCTTCTTTTTGTGTGCGCTCTCTGCTGATACATATAAAAAGTCTTTATATTTGTTAAATCGTCTTAGTCACTAAAAAAACAAGGAGGTAGCATTCATGTCCCTTAAAGATATCGCAGCCGAAGTAGGGGTTTCCATCTCAACCGTTTCGCGTGTATTAAATACAGACAATCCTTCTGCCGCACGTCCCGAACTCCAGCGCAAAATATGGGAAGTCGCCAAGCAGCAGGGGTATTGTCCTAATCCCATAGCCCGACGGCTTAAAGATAAAAACAGTCTTATTGCACCTGAGGTCCAATATATTAACTGCATCTACGGCTGTATTCCTCAGGAAACAAAGGACGATCCGTTTTATCTTCAATTACTTAAAAGTGTTGAGCAAGAAGCCTTCCGTCATGATTATCATATCAGCTGTGCATATACTGCTACACCTGGTGATTCTTTTTTTGCTTCTCCACTACTGTCAAATGTTCCATCTGACTTATTGATCATTCTTGGCAGATTTAAACCGGAACTTTTGAACAATCTAAAACCTACTTACAAAAAAATAGTCAACATCTGTCTTAACGTTTTAGATGTTGACTGTGATCAAATTATATGTAGTGGACGAAAAATGCTTTTTTCCAGTGTAGAATATCTGCATTCTCTTAATCATGAGAAAATAGGTTTTATTGGTAACCATGAGCAACGATTCCTTGGTTATCACGATGGAATTCTGGCTTTTGGTCTTCCTGATGATCCACGATATGTTGTCGATGATATCATAATTTCCATGGAAGGCGGCTATCTTGGTACTTTACGCCTTCTCGAAAGAGCTCCTGAAATTACCGCTATCTGCTGTGCGAATGATATCATCGCTATCGGCGCTCTGCGTGCATGTAATGAGAAAGGCCTTCGCGTTCCTGAAGATATATCCATTATCGGTGTCAATGATATTGAAAATACACAATACACAAACCCTATGCTCACTACTGTCCGTGTTCCCCTAAAGGAAATGGGGCAAACCGCTGTTACGGTTCTTCTTGACCGCGTTAACGGCGGACACTCTTCTTACATCAAGGTCGAGTTTCCTTTCCAGATCGTTAAAAGAGGAAGCTGCCGCGCCTTAAACCCTTGATATATCACTATCCCTCCATTTTTGCCCGGATTGTTTCAAAGCTTTCCGGGCAATACTGCA
>CAKRLC010000087.1 GCA_934358955.1 uncultured Roseburia sp.
CAAGCAGTGCTCACTCGAAGCTCACGCTTCTCGTGCGCGGGCTGGCGCTTTTCTCTCGCGGACTGCCGGTGCATCTCTGATGCCCCGGCGCGCGTTGCGCCTTCAAATAAAAGAAGAGCCGTGCATGTTCTCACGCACCACAAGCAGTGCTCACTCGAAGCTCATGCTTCTCGTGCGCGGGCTGGCGCCCTATGACAGGAAGCAGAAAAGCCCGGTCGGAAATAAATTTCCACCGGGCTTTTCTGCTTCCTGTCACACTGCTTGTAGCTTTCGCGACTATTTTAAGGTTACTTTTGCACCTTCTGCTTCTAATTTAGCTTTGATGTCATCAGCTGTTGCTTTGTCAGCTGCTTCCTTAACGATCTTCGGAGCACCATCAACTAAGTCTTTTGCTTCTTTTAAGCCTAAGCCAGTTGCTTCACGAACAACTTTGATAACCTTAACCTTGTTCGGGCCAACTTCTGTTAACTCTACGTCGAACTCAGTCTTCTCTTCGCCTGCTGCTGCGCCGTCTCCGCCTGCTGCTGCAACTACTACACCTGCTGCTGCAGATACGCCGAACTCTTCTTCACATGCTTTTACTAAATCATTTAACTCTAATACAGATAATTCTTTGATTGCTGCAATAAATTCTTCTGTTGTCATCTTTGCCATTTTAATTTCCCTCCATTTTATGGTTTTTCGTTTTAAAATTTCCAGCTTATTCAGCCGGTGTCTCTGCTGCTTCTACCGGAGCAGCCTCCTCTGCAGGAGCTTCTGCTGCTGCTTCACCTGCGCCGCCTTTTTCTGCGATCTGGTTAAGCACACGAGCAAAGTTGGTAATCGGAGACTGAATGCTTCCAAGGAATTTGGAGAGCAGTTCTTCTCTTGACGGTACAGCTGCGATTGCCTTCATGCCATTTTCGTCATAGAAAGTTCCCTCTACAACACCTGCTTTGATTTCAAGTGCCGGAGCTGTCTTTGCGAATTTTGCCAGGATTCTTGCCGGAGCTGTTGCATCTGTTGTAGAGATTGCAAAAGCATTCGGTCCTTCCAGGCAGTCTGAAAGGCTTTCAAATTCTGTACCTTTGATTGCGAAGTTTACCAGAGTGTTTTTGTATACTTTGTAAACAACACCTGCTTCTCTTAACTGCTTACGTAACTCAGTATCTTCCGCAACGGTAAGTCCAAGGTAATTTACAACTACTACGGACTGTGCGTCTTTGATGTTTTCAGAAATTTCCTGCACGATTGGTTGTTTAAGTTCTACTTTTGCCACG
This sequence comes from uncultured Roseburia sp., assembly GCA_934358955.1. GTDB lineage: Bacteria > Bacillota > Clostridia > Lachnospirales > Lachnospiraceae > Roseburia. The sequence continues at coordinate 1,260 of CAKRLC010000087.1, forward strand.
AATCGTACACCTCCTTCTTTTATTTTTTATTGCACTTCGAGGAAGTCTGGCGAAGCGAAATAGTTCCCCATCGCCACGATAAAAAAATCCTCTCTGTGGAAGACAGAGAGGATGAATCATTCATATAGATAATAATCTACATTTCCTCGGCAGGCACTTACGTTTACGCCTTACGGCACCTACTGTCTTCGGCAACATACTTTGCTATTATAGCATTAAATTTTATTGATGTCAACCAGCAATTAAGCCAACTTTGTCACATTGACCTTTACACCAGGTCCCATGGTCGGAGCGATAGATACGCTTCTTAAATACTGACCTTTTAATGTGGAAGGTTTTGCCTTGTTGATTGCACTGATCAGAGTCTGGAAGTTGTCTGTTAACTGTTCTTCAGTAAAGGATGCTTTTCCAATTGGCACATGGATAATATTTGCTTTGTCCAATCTGTACTCAATCTTACCAGCTTTGATGTCGTTAATTGCTTTTGTAACATCCATGGTAACTGTTCCGGCTTTCGGGTTCGGCATTAATCCCTTCGGTCCAAGGACACGTCCGAGACGTCCAACAACACCCATCATATCAGGAGTAGCAACAACTACGTCGAAATCTAACCATCCTTCATTCTGGATCTTCGGGATCAGTTCTTCGCCGCCAACGTAATCTGCGCCTGCTGCCTGAGCCTCATCAACTTTGGTTCCCTTTGCAAAAACCAAAACTTTAACTGTCTTACCTGTTCCATGTGGTAAAACAACAGCTCCACGAATCTGCTGCTCTGCATGACGTCCATCACAACCGGTTCTGATATGAACTTCGATTGTCTCGTCAAATTTAGCTACTGCTGCCTTCTTTGCAAGGCTGATAGCTTCTTCGGTATCATATAAAGTTGCACGGTCAATTGCCTTTGCAGCTTCAAGATATTTTTTTCCTCTTTTCATTTACAATTACCTCCTGTGGTAGTATCGGGAGAGGTCCCTCCCACTGTTTTTCGATTGCTTTTTCGTCCAATAATCAAGGAAGTTCTTTTTCCAAGCGCTTCCGTTTTACTGTTCTACTTCTACGCCCATACTTCTTGCAGTTCCTGCGATCATGCTCATAGCTGCTTCTAAGGATGCTGCATTTAAGTCCGGCATTTTTGTCTCAGCGATTTCTTTTAATTTGTCTTTGGAAAGCGTTGCAACTTTTGTCTTGTTCGGAGTTGCAGATGCAGTCTTAAGATTGCATGCTTTCTTGATCAGAACTGCTGCAGGCGGAGTCTTTGTGATGAAGCTGAAGCTTCTGTCTGCATATACAGTAATGACTACAGGTACGACTGTGTCGCCCATGTCTGCTGTCTTGGCGTTGAACTGCTTCGTGAATTCAACGATGTTTACACCATGCTGTCCTAAAGCCGGTCCAACAGGTGGTGCTGGTGTAGCTTTTCCGGCAGCGATCTGTAATTTGATATATCCTTCTACTTTCTTTGCCATTTGAGGTTGCCTCCTTTTAAACTGTTTACATCTTCTTTACTTCTGCGAAACTTATTTCTACCGGTGTTTCGCGACCGAATAAGTCAACGTTAATGGTAACGATCTGTTTTCCATGATTGATCGTCTGAATCGCACCAACCGTGTCCTTCCACACACCGCCGGTAACAACGACCATGTCACCTTCTTCAAAATCGACTACCACATTGTCTGATTTGATTCCCAGCGTATTCATCTCAGCATCGGTAAGCGGTACCGGCTTGGATCCCGGACCAACAAATCCGGTCACACCTCTGGTATTTCTGACCACATACCATGTGTCGTCATTCATAACCATATTGATCAGTACGTAGCCCGGAAACATTTTCTTCTGAACCTGCTTTTTCGCACCATTCTTCAGTTCAACAACGTCCTGCATTGGAACACGGACCTCTAAGATCTGATCCTCCAGATGTCTGTTTTCAATTGTCTTGTCAATGTTCGCTTTTACCTTATTCTCATATCCGGAATAAGTATGCGCCACATACCAATGTGCCTCTGCCATAAATAACCTCTGCCTCCTATAATTTCACCAGGATATCAACGCCATGCTGAATGAAGAAATCCAGCACCGCAATGATCAAACCTACAACTACTGACACAATAACGACTGCTGTCGTCTGTTTGGCAAGTGATTCTTTTGCAGGCCAAATAATTTTTCCAAATTCAGCCTTGAGGCCGGCAAACCAGTTTTCCTTTGGAGCTTTGCTTGTTTTCTCGGTTTCTCCCATAATCTCACTTCCTTACTGCTCAATCTGAATTATTTGGTTTCCTTGTGTAAAGTATGAGTTCTGCAGAATCTGCAATACTTTTTGGTCTCCATTCTGTCCGGATGAGCTTTTTTGTCTTTGGTCATGTTATAGTTACGCTGCTTACACTCTGTGCATGCTAATGTAATCTTTGTTCGCACAACTTCCACCTCCGTTTAATTTCTTTTGCTTGCGGTCTAATTTTAAGCATAAAAAAAAGACCTGTTACAATCGCTAGTCTAATATATCACAATCTTATATCCGCGTCAACACTTTTCTGCCGCCATTTTTATTAGGTTATGATACCATTATATATAGTAGAAATCAAGTCTGAGTTTTGAAATTTATTTTCATATTTTTAAACTTTCCTCTAAATATTTTCCATTTTTTGCCGAAATAAGTTAATAGCAGCATTTGTATCCGTTGGAAACTATTTCATGGCAGATGCAGCTATTTCGTGACAAATACAAAGTTTCGTATTATAATAAAACTATCTGAAAACGGATTTTTGATTTATCCCGGTGCTTTACGGCACTCATTTCAAGGAAGAAAGGAGGGGATAACATGGCAAGGATTGACTCTGCCTATTCTTACTATCTTAATACTTACGGCAGTTCGGCTGTCTCACGCTATGACACACACAAGAAAAGCGAACTGCGAAATACCTATAATCGCATTGTAAAGTTAAATAAAGAATCTCCCCTGTACAAAATTTCTTCTTCCGGGGATGTCAAAAAATTTGCAATCGATATCAAAGAAAATGCAAGACGCATCCAGAATATTGTTTCTTCACTCTCCGAGGGTGAGGACGGGCTTCAGAGCAATTTTCAGAAAAAAATTGCCATTTCAAGCGATGAGGATGTTGTCAGTGCAGAATATATCGGAAACGAAAATGATCCCGAAGAAGCCGACAGCTTTTCTCTTGAAGTAAAGCAGCTTGCAAGCCCACAGATCAACTACGGTAATTATCTGGAAAACAACGCGCTTGATATCAAACCGGGAAGCTACTCATTTGACTTAAATACCGTTTCCAATTCCTATGAATTCCAGTTTAACGTAAATGAAGATGATACAAACCGCAGCGTTTTAAGCAAGCTGGCAAAACTGATCAACGGCGCAGGTGTCGGACTGAATGCAAAAATCGTCATGGATGACCGTGATATGAGCGCCTTAAAGATTGAATCTGTCCAGACCGGTCTGGAAGACGGAAGCAAAGCTCTGTTTTCGATCTATCCCGGTACGGAAAACGCTTCCATTCAGGCAATGGATACACTCGGCATCGACAACACTGTTTCACAGGCATCCAATTCTTCCTTTTTGCTGAATGGAAAGGAGCATACCTCTCTGTCCAATACGTTTACGATCAACAATGCCTTTGAGGTTACCCTGCACGGAGTCAGTGAGGAAAACCAGCCGGTAGCCATCGGTTTTAAAACCAATGCGGATGCTATTGCCGATAATGTGGAAAAGCTGGTTGGCTCCTACAACGGCATCATTGCGACCGCCCATAACTACTCTGCGACGCAGCCGGAAAGCCACAAGCTCTACTATGACATGTCCGGTGTTGCCTATCGCTTTTACAATGAGTTTGAATCCATGGGACTCGACATTACCGACGACGGCATTATCCATATCGACCGGGATACCCTGACCGATGCAGTCACGGATGATGATCCTTCCATATATTTTTCTGCATTAAATCGCTTTAAGGATACCTTAAAAGAGAAGGCCTGCCAGGCTTCCTTAAATCCAATGGCTTATGTAAACAAGATTGTGATCGCCTACAAAAATCCGGGACACAATTTTAATGCTCCATATGTCACAAGCATTTATTCCGGCATGATGTTAGATCAGTTCTGTTAAAAACCGCCATTCAAGCCCCGGCTGTCAAAACAGCTCCGGCTTTTGAAAGGCGGTTTATTTTTCACTTCTGCTCGTCAGCAAACGCCACGTCCAGCATCTGCTGCAGCCGAATCCGGTATGAGTGCATTTTCTTTACTTTCTCATATCCATGCGCGGCAATCATCTTTCGTTCTTCTTCATGTTCCAGATAATACAGACTTTTCTCTACCAGTTCCTTTTCCCCATCAAAGCAGACAAAATCGTGGTCTTCCTCAAACATTTCCGGCAATTCCGCCTGGAAATTAGTCATCAGGAATCCTCCCGCTCCCATTATATCCCACATGCGAAGCGGCAGCCCCGTCGTAATATTCGGAATCGTAAAATTCAGGTTGATCCTGCTCATACGAAACACCTTTGGCATCTGTGTCCAGTAGTCCACCGAGCCACGATAATTTACCCGCAACAGTTCTTTGGTATTACTGTTTGTATAGATCGTGACCGGCACCCGCTTGGACAATGCAATCAGCCCTTTTTTGCGCTGCATGGCAGCAATTTTAAAGCCAAGCACCGTAGTTGAAAAGATAAGACCGATATCCGAAAAAGAATCCTCTGATTTTTCAAGTTTAAAATACTGCTGAATCTGTTCCAAAATATCCGGCGTCAGCATTTCTTCTATAATATTTCCGCCGCTCACACTCATCTGTGCCTGCATCACCGCCTCAAGATAACCCTTCAAATAATCCGGCAGAACAATTTTTAACTTATCGTAAGTGTTACGCTCATAAAGGCTTCCCACAAACGCCACCTCATTGCGGTAGGCTTCCAGATCATCTGCGCCTTCTATCACCGCATCGAGTCTGTTCGTATCGACTGCGAGTGGCAGATAATACATATGCCGCACACCCATCCCCTGAAATTCCAGACAGTTGGTCTTATCAAAATTGAAAATATAATTGCAGGCATTGAAAACCGACCGGTGGTACATACTGATAAGTGGATTATCGCAAGACCAGGAAAGATATTTTACTCCGCATTTTTCGCAAACAACGGAAACCACAGCAAAATAATTTACCGTAAAAACAAAGTCGTACTTTTTGCTTTTTAAAATATTTGTGAGCCTCTGTTCAAACGCTTCATCCCTGTCATAGCTCTCCAGTTTCTGCTCAATGACATCTACCATATGCCCCATTGCAAGAAAAGTTTCTTTGATATCCCGGTAATTGTAAGCTTTCCATTTATAAATCAAAATCTGCATTTTGTCCCTCCAGCACAGAGAAAATCTCCTGCATCCGGCTCTTCCAGGTATGCCCCTCGCGCGCCGCCTGATATCCCGCATCCGCAATCTGCTGCATTTCATCCGGATGATCCAGCAGTTTCCAGATCAGTTCCGGCAGATGTCCGATCTCCTCCAGCCGAAAACGTACCAGCTTCTGTTCGTTTTCGAACTGCTGCCGCAGATAAGCCGAGTCATCGGTAACCACACATGCTCCCGCCAGCATGCCATTAAAAATGCGGTCATGCGCCCCTGCTTTGTACCACGTCATCGTGTTCAAAACAATTTTCGCGTCACACATAAGTGGCAGGATCTCCGGTGCCAGCACTTTTCCCCCGTAATGCAGATGGGGATTTTCACTCCATTCGCACGCATTCCATCCGGTTCCGTAAGCAGTCACATCTATTCCGCTCTCAACCAGAAGCCGCACTGCCTGCTCTCTGAAAAAAGAAGTAGCATAGGAATCCAGAAAACGCATTTTTACAATGCCGTCAAATAATTCCTGTTTGTCCAGTATGATGTCCCGCTCTCTTAAATAAGCTTCAATTGCCTGTTCGGTCGGAAGCGACGGGTTTTTGATCAAATCCTCCAGCACCTGCCTTGACATATCGATCGCATCAAACTGTGTGACCGCAGACAGATCCGGGACCAGCATCCCTGCTGTGAAAAAGGGCAGGGAACCCGCATAGAGCACCTGTATTTTCCGCTCACTTATCTTTTTCTTTTCTCCCGGCAGTTCCACACCGGCATGGGGCAGAAATCCAACCCGCTTTATCTGCGGATAAAAGCGGTTCAAAAACGCCACATGATTCTGATCCGTACAGAATACCCATGCAGTCTCCGGCATATGCGAAAGTGCCTTGGTATAATGAAACGGATGATCCATCAAAATATTTACATACGGAATATGAAACTGCTCCCAGATATTTTTCCCTTCCGGCAGTTCCAGATTGTATCCCAGATTATTAAAGGTAATCGCCGCTGTAACCGGTGTCATTGCAAAAAATGCAAATGCTTTGAGGCTCTCTTCCATATGGCCTGCATCCAGTACAAGACATTCACAGCCCATTTCTTCCAACGCTTCTTTTATATTTTCAGTAAACAGATCGATCGTGTCATAAACGCCCTCAATCAGAATAATTTTTTTCTTCATCGCATAATGTACTCCTGACCAAATTCTTTTTGATAATGGGTCATTCTTTTTGATAAATTTTTCTCATATAAACAGTAGGAATCTGTCTGCCCTCTATCTTTGCATAAATCTCGCGGATTTTTCGGGCATTTTCACTTTGACCAGACTCCTCATAATATCTGCCAAGTTCCTTCAAAACCTTCTTCTTATCCAATGTTGCATGCAGCATAATCGTTGTAATCGCCTCATAGGAAATTGTGTTTTTTCGAATTGCGTCCTCAAGCTCGCAATACTCACTTTCTTCAAATCCCAGTTCCAGTCTGCGCAAAAGGAATCTCGTCTTTATATAACGTTCATAAATAGCTGCGTAGCTGTCCAGACCTGCAAAGAAGCATTCTTTTCCGAGATGCTGTTCTTCCAGGCGTACAATATCGCACATAACCGCAAGCAGTTCCAATGTTGAATCCTTCATCCCAACTTTTTTATATGCCTGGATCATTTCAACTGCTTCTTTAAAGTGTCCCGCTCCAAGCATGATCTCAATCTCTTTAGCAAGCTTTTTACTGAGCGCATCCCATTCAGCATTATATGAAAATTTATAGCCATGATCTGCATAAAGAAATTCCGGATACTCCTTTAAACAAATTATCCTGTTTCTATCATAATTCGTCAGCTTTGCAAAACTGCTGTCATGGATAACCCATGGCGTTTCCTGATACGGAACCACTACCTGATACCCATGTCTGCGCATCTCAAACGCCTGCGAAGCATCATAAAAATCAAAATTGGTAAACAAATCTTCTCGCCATGTAATATCATACTGCGTAATCATAATAAGTCCGTCAATCGCCTCAACAACCCGGTCCTGCTTTTCCTCCATATCTCCTTCCAGATAATAGGAAAGATCCGGCTCTCTGCAGTCAACTTTTCCAATATTCCATGCCCGGTAAACTACTCCTGTCTTTGGCATCTGCACACCGCCAACCACTCCAAGCATTCCTATCCTTTCATCTGACCTGAAAATCCGAATTATTTTTTCCAGAAAATCTCTATCCCGAAAAAACACATCCTGATGCATGTAAACCTTGTATTTTGCATCACTGCTGCGCATCCCCTCATTATAACCCGCACACATGGAAGGTGCCTCTCTTACCGCAATCACTTCCACTTCATAACCTTCCGGTATCCTCAGATGATTCAGATAATGCTGGCATTCCTCAAAATATATCTCATTGCTGACACAAATAACAAACGCTATCTTTTTTTCATTCATCCTTATGCCTTTCCTGATATGTTCTTTCACGCTTTTCATTCCAATACAAAATTGCCCTTCTACTTCTCCTGCAAAAGAAATGCAAGCCTTTCTTTTGCTTTCGCATAATTTCCACATTTCCGGTAGAAACTGACGGCTTCTTCTTTCCTGCTCAGGCATTCACAGATCACGCCGGCATTATACCACGCCAGATAGGAATCAGTCCCCACCGTCTTTGCGTTTTTCTTCTCCGTTGCCCGCAAAAACTCCCGTACTGCATCTTCAAATCTCGCATTTTTCATATAGATCAGCCCCATCAAAAACAAAAAGTCCGCACTGTAGGAAAACGAGCCATAAATTCCTTCAAATGCAAGTGCCTGCGCCTCTTTTCCACTGTTTAAAAGCGCATAGCCGTAACTTTCCACTAGATCACTCACATACTCCGCCCGTGGATCCAGATCAAATTCCAATCCCCGATCAAAGTATTTGCAGGCTTCTTCATAATCCCCCATCATAAAAAAGCTCTTACCCAGCTGATAATACAGATACGGAAGCTGTTTTTGACGTTCATCCCCTGTCTCTTCCTGTGCAATCTTCGTAGCGGAATGTCTCTCTTCACACAATAGCATCTCTAATTCTTTTTGCAGCAACGTAATATTCCGTTTGGCCTTTGCCTTTTTTTGCTCGGGTGTCAGATCATATCCACTGTGCGTAATCGTAATCGCTGTCAGATAGGTCGCATACGGTGTATGGTCAAGCGCCTTTACCTGTTCGTGAATACATCCTTCATAGCGAAAATCACTCTTTGAAAAAATACGGTTGATCCATTCCACGCTCTCCCTCCGTTCACCATGCTCCGAAAAAAAGTTTCTTCTCTTAATACGTCCAACTTTCCCCGGGTTCTTTGCTGCCAGACAAAAAAACGCATTCAGCTCCTTTTCCGACATCGGCTCTATGTATTCGTCACTGTCCAGTACCATCACCAGATCATTTGATGCCTTTTGTATCGCAAAATTTTTGGCAGCCGCAAAATCGTCACACCATACAAAGTCATAAACATGTTGCGTATACGTTTTGGCCACCTCTACCGTACGATCTACAGAACCGGTGTCCACCACAACAATTTCAAACGGAAATGCCAAAAGTGCCAAAAGGCACTTTTTTAAATTCTCTTCTTCATTTTTTACAATAATGCAAACGGAAAGTTTCCTCTCACACATCATTCCTTCTCCTACCATTTTGGGATATCTTCCAACATCTATTTTATCGATCATTCAATCTGTCACATTCTGGTCTTTTAAAATAGAATTTGGCGAAAATGCCAGGAAGTGGCAGATGTGTCCTTCGCCAAATTCGTTCGATCATTGTGCAAAAACAGAACTGTTTTTGCGATTTGTTTAACCCTTTTCGTCCTTAATTATAACAGGTCATTTTCAAGGACACCATGTCGTTTCGCGAAAGTTTGCAAATTTTTTCTTGTTTTTTTGACATTTTTTCTCATTTATGAATTAGAAACAACTTTTGGCGTACGCAAAACAAAGATGATCTTTTGTTTATGCCGTATATCATCTGACCAATTTTATATGATTTTATTGTAACACAGGGATATTGTCGGAGCAAATGAATTTCTCCACACACATCTAATCATTTTCTGCAATAGATTGATTGCTGACTTCTTAGATAATAACTGATATGAAAAAGAAACTATACTCAAAAAAGAATACAGCTTAGATCTGAATCTGTCATGAAATTTTTCCTAATATTTTCGAATGCTCTGCCGTAACAGTCTTTAACACCTCGATATTGCACTGCATATCTGGAATCTGCAATGTTACTTCTTCAAATCTCCTTGTCGCCGGAACATAGTTTTCCGCGAGGATCTTTATATTTCTGTCCGTAACATTTTCAAGATGCAGCTCTATCTTAGTCACGCGGTCATCCAGCTTCTGCATACCGATCTCTAACTTTGCTACCCCTGTCTCCAGCTTCGCCATACCGGTCTTTAAGTTCTCTACGTCCGCCTGTAACGCTGCTACATCTGTCTTTAGACCTGCCACGTCTGTCTTTAGACCCGCGACATCTGTCTTTAACCCCGCTACGTCTGTCTTCAACTCTGCTACATCTGTCTTCAACTCCGCAATATCTTCCCTTACCGGCCGCAGTGCCCCAGCCAGCTTTGTATCCATCATATCAGACATCGC
>CAKRLC010000088.1 GCA_934358955.1 uncultured Roseburia sp.
CATTACAGCCTTTGCATGGTGCAACCTGGAGTTTATCCGGTTCAATGATTTCAATTTCATGCTTATCCGATGCTCCTTTCATAAATGCCGAAATTGCAGTGAATGTATTTCCTTTTCTTGCACTTCCGTTAATTATTACGATCTTCATAATATTTACCCTCCTCGTTTATCTTTTTTACTATTTTCATACCAGGAAACTTCTTCCGGATTGGCTTTGCATAGCCTTCTTCCATCAGTATCTCAAGGTCTGTTTCTGTGACGATTTTATCCGTTTCGCAGTGAAGTATCCTTTTGGCGTATTCTAATCTATGGCACACTTCCTGCAATGGATGACCGATCGCATGTGCTCCCATTACAATCACCACCTCATCCATGAACGGATATAAAACCGGTTCCCTTTCTGCCGGTGCCTTCACCGGAAAATGGGCAGAGCCATCTGCCTCGATCAATATCTCGTCTGCCATATAAAGCAGCCTCTCCATGATTTTTTCCGGCAGCATGCCAAATTTTTCTGTGCCAGGAAGCGGCACTCCGGCAATACAATAAGAATACTCTGAAAGGATTTTCTCCACACAGTCAAAAAACTCTGTTTCCGTATCCTTCCAGGAAGCAAACACCTCTTTCTTCTTTGGAATCATCATTTTTGTTGTCGTAAGGATCAATACCTTCTTTTCCTGCGCCACAAATTCTTCTGTCCTTTTTCGGATGCTGCCTGTCTTTCCTCCTGCGCCGACATACGCTGTCACTGCACCTCTGTTCTCTGCTGCGATCTTCTCAAGTGCGTCTGCTGCCTTTTTCACTTCTTCTTCCGTATTAAAATAAGAAAAACTAAAACGCACCATGCCCTGTTCTATCGTTTTGTAATGTGTATGAATCAGCGGTGCACAATGTGCCCCCGCTCTTGTTGCAATCCCATATTCCTCTGCAAGGCAGTCACTGACATAGCCGGATGGAAGATCTGCAATATTACAGGCTACGATCGGAGCTCCAAACTCTGTTCTTTTCTGTGATCGACCTTTCTCTCCTGCCTGCATATCACAAAGAGAACCCTCATTTCTTCCATAGATCAATATTCCAGGAATGTTTTGGATCCGGGCAAGGAAATGCCGGGCAAGATCCACCTCCTTCTGATGGATCGCATCCATGCCCGTTTTTTCAATCCAGGAAAGTGCTGCATGCAATCCGGCGATCCCATGCCCGTTTAAAGTTCCCGCCTCCAACGCGGTCGGCAGTTCCTTTGGATGCGTCTGCTCAAAGGAATGGATCCCACTTCCACCTGATAAAAGCGGGCGCACCCTCACACCATCTGCCAGCGCGATACCGCCGGTTCCCTGCGGTCCAAAAAGTGACTTATGACCGGTAAAGCAAAGTGCTGAAATATGATTTTTCTCAAGATCAATCTCGAATACCCCCGCGGTCTGGGAAGCATCCAGAATAAAATACAGTCCTTTTTCGTGACAAAGTGCACCGATTTTTGCAATATCATTCACTGCACCTGTCACATTTGAGCCATGGGTACATACAATCGCTTTTGTATCTTCAGCAATTGCTGCCTCCATTGCTTCGCAGGATACTCTTCCATCTTTTCCGCACGGAAGAATCGTTAATCTTGCTCCCTGCTTTTCAAGTTCATAAAGTGGTCGCAGCACACTGTTATGTTCCATCTCTGTAGTGATGACATGATCTCCCGGATTAATGAGCCCTTTTATCACAATATTTAAAGCCTCCGTGGAATTCATTGTAAAAATCACCCGTTCTGCTGCCGTATTTTCGGTTCCATCCGTCATATGAAACAGCTCCGCGACCTTTTTTCTTGTCTGAAAAATCAGCCTGGATGTAAAAAGAGACGCTTCATTCGCCCCTCTTCCTGCATTTCCGATATAAGAAAAAGATTCTTTTACCGCCTCTGCAACTTCAGAGGGTTTCTGCAGCGTAGTTGCTGCATTATCAAGATAAATCATGTTTCTTCCCTCCTTTATTCTCACGATGATAGCCTGCATCCCGTTGTGCGGCAGTCTTATGATTCCTGATCAAATCTCCGATCACATATCACTTTCCTTGCTTCTTATTCAAAACTTCATTCCGGCAAAATACCTTCATGAAGTAAAGCTTCAAGTACTCCGCCTGCGATACAGCGTGCTTTGTCCGAAATCGTAAAGCAATTCTCATACTCCGTTTTTCTTGGATCAATATCAGCGATCTTAAATCCACAGGTCACAGGATATCCATCGCGGATCAGGCCTCTTAAAATACCGGAAATAGTTGCATACACCGGTATATTTTGCGGATTTTCCTCCAGTTTTTCCGGATCGGTATGTCCTGTCTCCGGATCTTTGCAAATATAGGCAATCACTTCTCCCTGCTCTACATAATCCGCGATCTTGTGGACACCGTACAAATATCCTTCCGCCTTTGCATGGATCACGCGATCCTTTGAAACTCCTGCGATCACACCCGGAATTCCGGTGTTCGGAATGGCACTGCCTTCATAAATGATCCTGCCAAGCTTATGTCCGCGCATCGTCTCAACCACTGCGTCCACATCTTCACCTGCCAGAAATCCAGGACCAAGCGCAACCGTAAATGGAGCCATAGACCGATTCGTTCCGAGATTTCTTTTTGCAAGGATCGCATCTACGACTGCTGCCGGCTGTGCTTTTTCAATCATAGAGCCATCTGCATCGATCATCATCGGGAGAATTCCCTGTTCCATGTAGGCCTCCGCCTGCTCTAACGTATCTGCCAGCTTACAGACCACATCTTCTACCTTATATTCCTTTTCATACACTGCTTCTGAAAAAGCTGCATAACGGCGGATTGCAGACGGAAACTCTATTTCAAGTACCAGTACTGCATAACCGCTTTGAACTAATTTATAAATTGTACCCGTAGCAATATCTCCACCGCCACGCACAATGATCAGATTCTTTTTCATCTTCCCTCATCCTGACTGTCTATTTCGTTTGTGCGGTCTGTGACACAATTTTTAAACACAGACCTTCTACTTCAGAGTCTGAATCATCACGGTTTTACAATATGGTCTGCTTCCATCATCGTCTGTGCAATCACATACATGTTAGTCACGGTGCCGACTGCAAGCTTCTCTGTAAGTCCATAGTGGTTCAGACATGTTCCGCATGTCAAAATCTCTACGCCCTGCGCTTCCATTGATTTTAAATCTTCCAGAGAATCTGAATCCTCGCAGCTTAAATAAGCGCCTGCATTGAATAATAAGATGGTCTTTGGCAGTTCATCTAACTGCGTCAGCGCATAAACAAATCCTTTCATCAGCATCTTTCCAAGCTTTTCATCGCCTTCTCCCATATGATCCGAGGAAAGGACAACAACCGTGTTTTTCTTTCGCATATCCGGTGTACAAAGTTCCTGTTCTTCAGTTTTTACCACAGAAGCTCCTGTCGTGTTTGCCTTCGCAGCTTCCTCTGTCACTTCGATCCATACAACATATTCCTGCTCTGCTTTCTTTTCACTTCTGGCAGTGAGTCCTTTATGATTTGCCATCTTACTCAGATTCTGCACTGCGATTTCATTATCAACCATTACTTCCACTGTTCCTGCTTCTGTCATCGCTGCGATCGCATTCTTTGCCTCGATCACAGGAAGTGGGCACTGTTTTCCTCTTGCATCAATCATATTGTTCATCTTTCTTTCCTCTTTTCTTCTATCGTTATAGCGGCAACCGCCAAAAGTCAAATCGTTCTTTTTCCTGGATAATACAGGCAACCATATTATTTCTTCTCTGTAACAACGATTTTTTTATTCTTCTTCTCTGTCACTTTTCCAATTATACCACAGTCTAATCCAAGTGCTTCAATCTCTTTGATCGCTGCTTTTGCATCCGATTCCGGCAACGCAACAAGCAAGCCTCCTGAAGTCTGCGGATCAAACAAAATCTCTTCTAATGCAAAGCTGCAGCCTCCGAAGTCAACCTGTTCCCCGATATGGTTTCTGTTGCGCTGACCGGCTGCTGTGATATAAAACTCTTCTACATAATCCTCGCACTCTTTTATATATGGAATATCTTCCGCAAAAAGCCTGGCGGAATAGGTATCTCCAAGCATTTCTCCAAGATGCACCAAAAGCCCGAAACCGGTTACGTCCGTACACGCATGTACATCGTATTTCTGAAAAATCTCCGCCGCGTATTTGTTCAGCGTTGTCATGGATTCTACTGCCTGCCCAAAAGCACGTTCCGATGCAGCCTTCATGCGTGAAGCTGTCATAACAATACCAACACCAAGTGGTTTTGTTAAAATAAGTACATCATTCTCCTTGCAGTGATTATTTTCCAGGATCTTTTTCGGATGGATCGTCCCCATTACAGACAATCCATACTTCACATCCACGTCATTGATGGAATGTCCTCCTGCTAACACTCCACCTGCTTCTGTCACCTTCTCATTTCCACCAAGCAGAATCTGTCCAAGGATATTTGCATCCAGGCTTTCCGGAAAACAGACAATATTTAAGGCGGTCTTCACCACGCCGCCCATCGCATAAATATCACTGAGTGCATTTGTTGCTGCAATTTTTCCAAAAAGATACGGATCATCTACCATTGGTGGAAAAAAATCCAATGTCTGTACTACTGCAAGCTCGTCTGTCAGCTGATAGACTGCTGCGTCGTCTGAATGTTCAAAGCCAACCAACAGATTCTTATCCTCTTTCTTTGGAATTTGTTTTAATACTTTATCTAATATTCCCGGGCCAAGCTTTGCCGTACAGCCGCCGCCCCTGCAAAATTCATACATAAATCTGCCTCATTTCTTCCCAACTAAGATGCGCTCCCTCAAGTTTCTTCTGCCAGAATGCTTCATCTAAACGGTCACTTTTCCAGCACAGTCCACACCCTGCTGAGATCTCGCCCGGAAGTGGAATAATTCTCCCCGGCAGTCCATTCGCCTTGCAATAGTCTTCCATCGCCATTGCTGCTGTCGTTGTTTTGAATGTAATGATCTGTGTCAGTTTTTTTGGTCGCATCTTATCTTATCCTTTGCCATGAAATATTTCTTATATCATGAAGCAAAGCTTCATGATCGTTATCTACACTTGCTTCGCTCGGCAGTCTTTACTATATCGTGATTTCATCACTCAATAATTTCGTCGTTCGTCAAATACAAATAAATTTGTATTTTTCTCTCTTTCGCTCATTATATCATGAATCTTCGATTCATGATCATTATCTACACTTGCTTCGCTCGGCAGCCTTATTATATCGTATTCTTATAAGAGACTGGGCTACTAACATCTCTGCTATTTTTGCCTCAGTAATTTCATTATATGGGATAATGAAGGCTTTGTCATGTATAATCGTGTTATTTTACAGGATTCCTCACTAAATTTTCTTTGCATCCATCCTTAAATAGAACTGTAACCGTTCTCCTGATTGCACGATATGAATTTTTCTTCCGGATATTTCTGCTCTGCTTTCTCTACTTTCCGCTGCAACTTACAAAGTTTCTCCAGCCTGCTTTCTGCTTCCTCATAAAGTTTGGTTTGTTTTAAATATTGATTTTTCGTATTGTTTTTCCTCCTTGGTAGCTTATTATGATATTGACAAATAATCCATCACAAAAATTTTACTGCCAGATTACACAATAAATATTCGGATTTTATTGTAATAAGTCTCTGAAAGCATGAATTGTGTTTCGCAAAGATGTCCTATCCTCATGAGCCCTATTACCATAAGTCCGTATTTCATGGGGCCGTATTTCATGTGACCGTATTTCGGATCTGGCTGTGGACAACCAATAATACTATGAATTACCATCCGTCCTGGTTTCATGGGGCCGTATTTCGGATCTGGCTGTAAATAACCGATACTATGAATTACCATCCGTCCTGGTTTCATGAGACCGTATTTCATAGGTTCTATCACCATTTCAAAAAAGAAAATTTGCAATTTTTTTTGTAATCCGACAATTTGAATCTATTATTTAACTCCAACTTCTTTGTCTTGTGGTCTGATAATTTGAATCTATTTAACCACAACCTCTTTGTCTTGTAGTCTGATAATTTAAATCTATTATTTAACTCCAACTTCTTATTATTTAATTACATCATTGCGAATTCATCGAAACTGTGAAAAAAAAGATTTTCCGATGCCTTTTTATTGGGATACGGCTATTCATTTATCCATAAATACATCGAAATAGATTATTTGAGGTAGAATCGATGCTTTTCATCTTTTTAATGACCAAATCTGTGCGGAAATCTTCTTCCAGATATAGCTAAAAAGCTTACTTTGTCATTCAAATGATTACAAATGCATCGATTTTAGAAATTAGTGTGATTTCCGATGCCATGACCTGCATCGGAATTTAGAAAAACTTTAGAACCCAAGAAAAACTTTGTTATAGCCACGCCTTAAATGTGTTTGGCATATTAAGACGTTAAAAAGTTCACAAGTAAGTTATTATAGCCAAGTTTCAAATATGCTTGGCATATTTGAAGACGTTAAAAAATCACAGGTAAATTACTATAGCCAACTCTTGAATATGTTTGGCACATTTTAAGACGTTAAAAAGTTCACAGGTAATTTGTTATAGCCACGCCTTAAATATTATCGGCATATTTCTTAGTTCCCTGCTTATAACACAGTTCATTGCATGGTCTGTATTATTATTTCTAGTGTACACGAAAAACGATAAAATTCAACCCCATTTTTATAGTTCAGATTTTCTGACTTGTAGGGTTACAATTGATGTGACACCCTAACACTATACAAAAACGGTTAAGTACATTAGAATTTTAATCGCCAAACCAAAATTCTAACCAAAAGGAGTACTTAACCGTCATGAATACAATAACACATTCACAACGATATTTGCCACATGAAATTAACACAAAATTCTATGCATTCAAACTTTATCGCTCCTGAGTTGGTGTTTCTTTTGTCTGTCGAAGATATCATATCTCTAAATCTTCTCTTCTTCGATGGAACAAAAAGTTTGATGGGACAAAGGGTTCTTTGCTCGATAAATCCCATAGACCTCTCTCAAAACATCCTAATGCACATACAGATGAAGAGTTGAAATGGATTCATGATTACCATAGGCGCAATCCAAAAATTTCTGTGTGTGAATTGTATGGAAAACTCCGTACCAACAAAGGTTGCTCTCGTCATCCAGGATCCTTATATCGAATTTACCGTAAACTTGGTTATTCCAGTTACGCACCTTCTACCAAAAAGAAAAGAAAACCTCTGCCTTACGATACTCCTACCGAGTTAGGAATCAAATGGCAAATGGATGTTAAATATGTCCCTACTGCCTGTTATTCCGGCAGTGTACCTCAAAAGTTTTATCAATATACAGTAATTGATGAAGCTTCCAGAGAACGTTTTATTTATCCCTACATGGAGCAAAGCAGCTATTCCACGGTAGATTTTCTTAGGAGAGCAATCGCTTACTTCGGTTACAAGCCTTTCATTCTGCAAACCGATAATGATGCCGAATTCACTCATCTTAAAAGAACTGATAGAACACACCCTTTAGATCTGCTGTGTTCTAAACTTAACATTGTGCACAAGCGGATTCGTCCCAGAACACCTAGACACAATGGAAAAGTCGAACGAAGCCATTGTAATGATCAAGAACGATTTTATAATCATATGTCTTTCTACGACTATGATGATTTACAGATACAGATGAAACGATATTTAAATCGCTCCAACAACATACCAATGCAGGTATTGGGCTGGAAATCACCTTTACAAAAACGTCTCATACTTGAGACACAATAATTCTTATTCCGCTTGTTTAATATAAATCTGCTATCTAAAATTAAATGCAGACCTTTTGATACTCAAATCATTTGATGTTAAGTGCAAACGGTTTTTTCTCATTAAATTGTATGAATTGGTTTTGAATTGTGTATTTTAGTTCTTTCAAATTAGTCAAAAAGATTAGCTCTTGCACAATAATATCAGTTATGATTTTTATATAGTTGGCAAACAATTAACACAATTCACGAATTTTAAAGCTTCTGATCTCAACATCATCATTTGATGTTGAGTACAAAAGGTATTTTCTTATTAAATTGTATTAATTGGTTTTGAATTATGATTTCAGCTCTGCCAAATTAGTCAAAAAGATTAGAATTTGAGTATTTAGAAAAAATCATACATGCAATCAAAAGAAATATTCCTCATGAATCCAACCCTGTCTCCTGCTAAATTTCCGATACGTTATTCCATTGAGCCGCCTGTTTCATGCTAAATTTCCAACACGATCATTCTTCCATTGAGCCGCCTGTCTTTTCCATAAAGTACATCCGCGATGCGAAGTCCGGGAAGAAACGTACCTGATCATTATAACCGGTTCCTCCAAACCCCTGCTTCAACTTCACGCCGTGATACATAAGAGTATCTCCAAACACAACGGTATCTTCTGTTTCCCCATCCATCTTTACAAATCTCGCGATCAGATTATGTGCAAGCGAATCCTGCCGGATATGTACCGGCGAAACCGTATTGACCAGATCTCCAAACTCCTTCACATTATATTTCAGCTTCCGGTTGTAAAAATGATATTCTGCATCTGCATCAAGTCCTTTTGCTTTATAACATGCAAACTGTGTATTCGGGACTGCAAGCTTCTGCATGAGAAATCCAACTGCTTTCTTCTGATCAGGTGAAACACAGGTCCATTCCTGTAAATTTCCATGTTCCAAAATATGCTCAGAACCAGTTCCAAAACCACTGAAATTTCTTCCACGGTAAAAGTCACCGAACTGTAACACTTCCCGCCATTCTTTATAAAGAGCAATCTGTGTTTTTACTGCCTCTAATTCTTCTTTTCTGCCGTCGCAGAAATTCCATTCATAGCCACAGATTCCAAAGGCAGCCACCTGAAATCTGCTCTCTAATGGGGTTATCCGTAAAGTCTGATGATTTGGACAGGATGAGACATGAGCACTGATCACAGACAGTGGATAACCATAGCTGTATCCTGTCTGAATTGTTGCCCGGCAGACTGCATCCGTATCATCACTTGCCCAGATCTGCGGAAAATAGCACAAAATTCCCAGATCAAAACGATTGCCTCCGGCAGCACAGCCCTCAAATAAAATATCCGGAAACCGTTCTGTCAATGTCCTCATGCAACGATACAGTCCAAGCATATAACGATGTGCCACCTCGCCCTGCTGTTCTGCCGGAAGTTCTTTTGAATAATAATCGGTCACGATCCGGTTCATATCCCACTTCACATAGGCAATTTTTGCAGAAGAAAACAGCTCGCTCATCTGCCCGATCACGTAATCCTGAACCTCCGTTCTCGTAAGATCAAGCAATCTCTGATTTCTTCCCTCTGAGTGTGCTTTTCCGGGAATATCCATTGACCAGTCCGGATGGCTGCGATACAGCTCGCTGTCTGTATTCACCATCTCCGGCTCAACCCAGATTCCAAAATCAAGGCCAAGTTCATTGACCTTCTCACAGATTCCACGAACCCCTCCCGGAAGCTTTTTCTTATTTGCCTGCCAGTCTCCCAAAGAGGATTTGTCATTATCCCGCTGTCCAAACCAGCCATCATCCATCACGAAAAGTTCAATTCCTGCTTCTTTGCCTGCCTTTGCAAGATTCAACAGCTTTCTTTCATTTATATCAAAATAAGCTGCTTCCCAGCTGTTAAGCAGTACCGGACGGATTCTGTTTTTCCATTTTCCCCGGACGATATGTTCCCGCACAAACCGGTGCATGCACTGGCTCATGCCGTTAAACCCGTCCTTGGAATAAGCCATCACTGCCTCCGGTGTCTCAAAGCTTTCTCCTTTTTTTAATTTCCAGCAAAAGCTCTGTGGATTTATTCCACTCACAAATCGAAGCTTTCCATAAGCATTTTTTTCTGCTGCTTCATAATGATTCCCACTATAAATCAGGTTGAACCCATAGCAGTCACCGGTATCTTCCGTTGTACCTTCGCTGCTTAACATCACAAAAGGATTTGACCTGGAAGATGACGTTCCTGTATAAGAGGCATTCACATATTTGCCTGCTCCGACCATCACATCCTCCCGCTGCATCTCGCGTGCCCATGCACCATGAAACGATGTAAAAATATAATTGCCTTCCGGAAAATCAAGCTGGCTGCTCATCAACCGTCTGATGCAGACTGTCTCTTCGCCCTCCTGCAGCAGCTTCGCATATCTCGTGATCACATCACACGCTGCATATACATAATAGTGAAGCTCCATTTTAAGCTGCGAATTCTGATCTTTGAGAAAAATCTGAAGATGCTCAACCTCTTCTTCCGTTCCATAAGAACCTGGAAGGCCTTCTTTTTCCGCTTCTTTTCCTGCTGTTACAGCCGCTTTTTCAAAAACAAAATCTGATGTGAAGCTGCCATCCTCATAGATCAGCTCCACAAACGGTTCTCTGATATCTCCTTTTCCATACGATGACATCTCAAGGCAGAGATCTTCCAGTGTATATTCCGGATGCTCCTGATCGTAGATGCAGCTGTTTCCTGGCTGGAAAGCATGCTTTTCTGTAAGTGGTGCGATCCCTTCTTCAGACAGATCCCGTACTGTTATTTTTCTGCCATAATACAGATGCTCTAACTGTCCCGTCGGAAGTGTTCGGAATGCATACGTCGTGTGGTTTGTACTCAAAATAAAAATGCCGTTATCTGCCTGTATCATAATATCCTCCTGTCTTTTTATGCCTGATGCCGTTCTTTCAGCTCCTCATTGATCTGCTCTAACCGTTCTTCCGTTAATGCATAATTTTTGCGAAAAACAACAAGACCGATCAGTAATACAAGAATCGGCAGGATCGTCATACACATGCGTAATCCCATGCGGGAACCTGCATCTATCGCTGTCAATACTTCTGCCGTTTCATCTTTCTGAATATGGAAAATCCAGATCACAATTGATGCCGCAAGAGCTGCAACACCGGATGCAAGTTTCACCACAAATGTCTGCATGGAAAAAATAACGGACTCATCACGACGATTATTTTTCCATTCACCGTAATCTACCGTATTCGCAAGAAAGACAGTAACGATCACATTCAGCATACCGATCGCAGACATGATCAGAAACGCCGG
>CAKRLC010000089.1 GCA_934358955.1 uncultured Roseburia sp.
GGTAATTCCATTTCATCGTTCATTTTCACAAATCCATATTTTTCATACAATGGGCGTCCCATCTCAGTTGCTTCTAATGAAATAGCTGTAATACCCTTGCTTTTAGAATCTCTAATCAGCATATCTAATGTTTTAAAAGCAATTCCCAATCTTCGATATTCAGGATCAGTATACATATTCATGATATAAGCCTTGTTTCCATTTGGATTGTGGTAAGTCGGCATTACTTGAAAAAAACTAACACCACCAGCCCCTACAAAACGATTTTCATCAAAAATCAAATATGCAATATGAGAGCCGTCACAAAGAGCTTTTTGATAATAATTATAGGATTGTCTTTCAACTTCACTCATATCAGTATCAGCAGAAAGTTTATTAGCTGCTCTTAATACCTCTATTCTTGTTTCTGTCAATATATCGATATCTTCAATCGTTGCTCTCTTGTATTTTAAATTCATATCGCATTCTCTCCCGCAACTTCTGATTTTCCGCTTCCTTATGGTGCTATCTTTTTCCCTTTTCTAAAGCTTCCGGTACAGTTTTTCTTTTACATCATCCGGAGCAAATGCTGCTTTGGCTGCATTTCTCATCATAAGAAGTACTTCCTCATCACGGATGCCATAATTTTTCTGGATAAATTCCAGTTCTTTTACAAGTGTTGTATTGCTCACGGTACGGTTATCTGTGTTGACTGTGACTTTCACGCCATTGTCTAAAAACTCGCGGATCGGATATTCCGACATATTCTGGACTGCTTTGGTCTGTAAATTACTGATCGGACACATTTCCACTCCAATTCCGGCTGCTGCTAACTCCTTTTGGCAGGATACATTGCTACGCATCGCAATTCCATGTCCAATACGCCCTGCACCTGCTTTTACGGAATCAATGATATTCTGGATATTGCCGCATTCCCCGGCATGCAGTGTAAATGGCATGCCCCATTTTTTTGCCTGTGCAAACACTTCCATAAATTCACTCATCGGATACAGCGCCTCTGCGCCTGCGAGATCTGCTGCACAGACGCCGGCTCCTAAAAATTCCCTGGCAATCCTGATCATACGGAGATTTTCTTCTGCACTATGATGACGCATTGCACAGGTGATCAGCCCATATTCGATTCCAAAATCTTTCTTTCCCTGCTCCATGCCGCGTACCGTTGCTTCGATCACTTTCCTGCAATCCATAGATCCGGTTTCTGATAAAAGTGGTGCAAACCGCACTTCCGCATAACAGACGTTTTCTTTCTGAAGCTGTCCCATCAGATCATATGCTGCTCCAAAAAGACCTTCCTCATCCATAATACACTGTCCAGGCAGATCGAATTTTTCCAGATATTCATTTAAGCTTGTACAGTTATCATTGACCGAAAGTTCTTCCTGCTTTACTTCCCTGCCAAGCCGTTTCTCGATAAATGCCCTGCTAAGTGAACCGTCTAAATGGCAATGCAGTTCAACTTTTGGTAATTTTCTTAATTCTTCCTGCGTCATTCTTTCTTCCCCCTATACTGATAAACTCTAAACTTATGCCTTGATTCCAAATTCTTCCGGGCAGAATCTTGGACACACATTCTCCGAAGATGTAATAACCGATGCTGCCAGACGTGTTCCGATCTCAACCGCTTCTTCCATTGTTTTTCCATAAGTCAGCCCTGCAGAAACTCCTGCACAGAAAGCGTCCCCCGCTCCTGTCGTATCTTTGACCTGCACTTTCTGTGCCGGACAGAATCCTCTTTGCCCTTCACGGTCTGCATAAACAGCACCTGCTCCTCCCATTGTTACAACCATAGACGGAATATTGGCCGCATGCAGACGCTCTGCCAGAATTTCCATCAGCTCTTCCGGTGTTTTTTCGCTGTAATCATCCATAAAGAAAATACCTGCCTCGAGCTGGTTGCAGATCACACAGTCAAATTTCCGAAGCAGATCCCTGCGTTCTACTGCGATACTCATATTGCTGACAACACCGTATAATTTTTTATGATGCTTTTCACAAAGCTCGATCACTTTTTTGATAATAACTTTATCCATATCTACTTCTGCAACCACGGAGTCACAGACCGAAACGATCTCATCTCCTTTTTCTTCCAGCACCGAAAGGATCGGCATCAGATTCGGCCGCTGTGAAATAGAACCCGCCAGATCTCCATTATTGTCAAAAACTGCCAGCCAGGTTCCCATTCCATTCGGAATGGTCTGCATATATTCTGTATTTACTTTGTGCCTTTTCAATTTGCGGATAACATCATCCCCCAATGCAGACTCATCTACAATCCCCAGAAAGGTCGGTCGAAGTTCCAGATTTGCAATGTCCTCTACCACATTTCTGCTGACTCCTCCATGAATATATTCTATATGTCCTGCATTTCTTCCATCCGGAATGTATACATCAGCCGGAAATCCCTTGATGTCCACAAACACTGCTCCACAAACTACGATTCCATTTTTATTTACTGCCATATTTCTAAAAACCTCTCTTTTGTAAAATCTGATTAAGTACCTTTTAGTTTACATGATTTTTATAAAGATCACAACATGCAAAAAGGAAGTCCATCACCTGTTTCGGCTCAAGACTTCCTTCTTCCTGTTTTATTTAAATATATGCTTTACTTTTTATTTTTTGTCGTAAATCTTCGGTTCTACTGTTTTCTTTTCAAAATCAATAAACAGCTGGAACGCATATCCGTCATCACTTGTATCCCAGATTTCTACATACTTGGGTTCGATCTCAATGAGGATCTCTGTATCTTCATGACTGTATTTATTATAGCTTTCCCATAAGTGTTCTTTGTATCCTTTTTCAAAACGTCTTCCCGGTTCCTCCACAACAAGACCTTTGTTGATGGCAATACCTTCCACCTGAACTCCGCTCCAGCACAGTGCTACATGTGGATTTTCCATAAGCTGTTTTGTTTTGCGGAAATTCTTATCTGTTTTAAACCAGATTTTCTCATCGTAAAATAAGCAGCTTACATTTCTTACCATAACATAGTCATTCACACTGGAGGCTAATGCCATAATCTTCCAGTCTCCAAGTATTTCAAACATTCTCTCTACGGCCTGCTCATAAGTAATATCTTTTTCTAATGTAAATTTCATCTCGTTCTCCTTTATCTGTTAATAATTCCCCTGATCACACCACTTAATCTCTTATAAATCATAAATGTGATAACAGATGTTGCCCCGTATTTTATTAAATTAAATGGAATCAGACCGAAAATAACAAGTCCTACGGTATCTTTCATTGCCGGATTTACTGCGCTGCACATCGCAATAATATCTTCCATGGTCATACCAAACAGTTTCACATAAAATGGTATGATCAGATATAAATTCGTAAGCACTGCTACAACCGCAACCACACAACAGCTGACTGTCATTCCTATGATTGCACTCTTTTTTGTCTTTTTCCTGTGATAGATAAGTACTGCCGGCAGCACATAAGCACTGCTAAGTAAGAAATTCTGCACTTCGCCTGTTCCAAGAGACATCGATCCCTGCATCATAAGCTGTAATAATATTTTTATAACAATAATGCAAAGTGCTTCAATTGGTCCAAACATCAATCCGCCGATGATCTCCATAACTCCTGATAAATCAAAAGAAAGGAATGGCGGCATAAATGGAATTGGAAACCGCATAAGCATAAGTACGGAGCTGACGGCTCCCATAAGACCTATAAAAGCGATCTTTCTCACATTGACTCTTGGTGCGCTTTGCACCTGGCTTCTCACTGCTGTAACTTCTTGTTCGTTTTCTCTCATATCGAATCCTCCAAAAAAATAACCCGGAACAGACTGTGCTCCGGGCGTGATTTTGCAGAAAATGTCTTTTCTCATCCGGACTATACCGTCGGTTTTGGAATTCCATAAAGGTCACCAAATCAGCCGCTTTCGCGGGTCATGGACTATACCATCGGTAGGGACTTGCACCCTGCCACAAAGACGTGTTGGTTCTATATCGAATTGTAATTGCAGTAACATTATCTGCTAGGACACATTATATGCTATCTTATCGAATCTGTAAATATTATTTGTTGATTTTTTACATTTTTTAATTAAAATATCACCATTCTCTTGTGTTTTATACCAATCGTTTACAGATTACTCTCTTTCCGGTTCACATTTTTCCGCAGATAATTTCCGAGATTCGTCATACACACTAACGTAACAACAAGGAATAACCCAGGGATCAAGATCATCCACCAGGATTTTGTCATCAATGCCTTATCCGCATTCGAAAGCATACTTCCCCAGGAAATCTGCTCGATCGGCAGTCCGATCCCCATGAAACTTAAGGTGGACTCTGCCACGATCGCACTGCGGATATTCATAACAACCATAAACATGATCGAAGATGCAAAGTTTGGTGCAAGGTGATTCCATAATACATAAAAGAAATTGCCTCCCATACACTTTGCCGCGATCACATAACCACTGTTTCTGATCTGTTTTACCTCTGTCCGGACAACCTTCGCAATGCTTGCCCATCCGGTCACTCCGATGACCACTGAAATACTGACCACATTTGCTTTTCCAAGAATGGCCTGCAATAAAATAATGAGCAGCAGACTTGGAATACTTAAAAATATTTCTGTGGCACGCATAAGCAGCTCATCTACCGTATCCGGTGCACATCCACTGACCGCACCAAACACAATTGCGATCACCGTAGAGATCACCGTAGAGAGAACTCCAATAAACAGCGAAATTCTTCCTCCATACCAGATCATAGAAAAAATATCCCGTCCCATCGTATCCGTTCCAAAAAGGAATTCCTGTCCCGGTGCTTTATTATAATTCATGAGATCCATATAGGTCGGATCTTTGGTCATAATCTGATTGCAGCACAGACATCCAAGTATGATCAGACCAAGTATCACGATAGAACCCCATGGCTTGTCCTGATACCATTTTCTTTTTGCTGTCGGGACGACTTCTGTTATTTTCCTCATCCCTACCATCTGAAAATCCGAATCCATCCTGTCTCCTTTCTGCACATTCTAATGTTGTTGAAGATGATGCTGCGGTCAGGCAACCGCTTACCTCTTTAATGTTCTTTGATTCGCGGATCGATCCGTTCATTGATCGCCTGCGCCACCATATTGCACAAAATAACGATCACACCAGTCAGCATACACAATACCATAAGCAGGTTGTAATCCTTATATCTTGCACTTTCATAGGCAAGCGTTCCAATCCCCGGATAGGAAAATACCGTCTCTATGATATAGGTTCCACCCAGAATATGCGGCACAGAAATTGCCATAATGCTTAAATAAGTTGGTATCATATTTCTGAGACAGTGTCTGAACATAATCTGTTTTTTCGTCAGACCTTTTGATTTTGCAAGTAATACATAATCTGCCCGTACTTCCTCTAAAATCTTATTTCGGATCAGATATGCATAATACCATAAATGATCTGTCACAACGACCACCATCGGCAGGATCAGATGCACGATCCGGTCTGTCACACTTCCGTTTCCAACCGCATAAGCCCCGGAACTTGGCAGTAACTGAAGCTCCACTGCAAAAATCAATATCAATACGAGTGACAGCCAGAACTCCGGGATACAGCTTGTCACGGTTCCGACAAGACAGATGATCTTATCCGGCAGACGTTCCTCATACCATGCGCATAACATTCCAAGCAGCATTGCCAGAATAAAAATCAGGATAAATCCGATTCCTCCAAGCAGTAACGTATTGACTACTCTTCCTGCAATGACTTCCAGAACATCCATTTTGTATTTATAGGAAATTCCAAAATTACCATGCAGTGCATTGCCAAGCCACTTCACATACTGCACTGCGATCGGCTCATTTAATCCGAGCTTTTCCTCTGCCCAGGCATGCTCTTCGGGACTCATTTTCTCTACGCGTTCTCCATAATAGGACACTAACGGATCTCCCGGTGCCAGACGTGCGATATAAAATACGATCACGGAAAGCAGAAAAATGCTGACAAGAAATAATACTATTTTTTTCAGAATATAACAAATTGTTTCTTTTTTTCTCACTTCCCTGCTGCTTCCTCTCTGTTCATGTATACAAAATGCCCTGATTCCTGCTCGATCATGATGCCATCCTGTTCCAGCGCTTCCTCTTGAAAATCTTCCCTGATTCTCTGCCGTTCTTTTTTCGGATCCGGTACAGGAATTGCTGACAGCAGTGATCTGGTATATGGATGCTTCGGATTTTCAAATATCTGCTCTGTTGAACCGACTTCAACCAGTCTTCCATGATACATTACTCCAACCCTGTCACATAAGAATCTCACCATCGCAAGATCATGCGCGATAAAAAGAATGGAAAATCCGTGTTCTTCCCGTAAGTGGGCAAACAAATTTACAATCTGCGCCTGAATAGAAACATCTAATGACGCGATTGGTTCATCTGCCACTAATAATTCCGGTTCCATTGCAACCGCTCTTGCGATCGCAACACGCTGTCTTTGTCCACCGGACATCTCAGATGGATATTTTTCCGTGTAGGATTCCTCCATCCCGACATATTTCAGCTGAAAAGCGGCTTCTTTTTCATAAGTTCCTCTTTGTGGTGTCACATGCTGGATCCGGAATGGCTCTGCAATAATATCCTTTACCTTCTTTCTCTGATCCAGGCTTGATGTGGAGTCCTGAAAAATAACCTGTCTCTCCCTCTGCAGGATCTTCCGGTTCTCCCGGAACTCTTTTTTATCGGTTGTATTGATCCCCCGGAAAAAAATCTCCCCCTCTTCCGGTTTGTGAATGTTCATCAGACATTTTGCAACTGTCGATTTTCCGGATCCGGATTCCCCGACAATTCCAAATATCTCTCCTTTATAAATCTGGAAAGAAACATCCTTTACTGCAGTAAATGGCTTTCCGTTCTTCATCGGAAAACGTTTCGTAAGATGTCTGACATCCACAAGAAGCTCGCCTTTTTCCGTCTTTTTCTCCTGCTGTACCTCGGCGGCAGGATGACAGTTTCTTTCTTTTTCCTTCTCTCCTTCAGCTTCCATCCCCTGCACAGCAAACGGTGATGGAACCTTTGGAGCACGCTCATCTAAAAGCCAGGTTGCGGCTGCATGTGTTTCTGATATCTGGAACATGGGTGGTTCTTTCTTATAATCAATCGCAAGCGCATATGGATTTCGCGCTGCAAAAGCATCCCCCTGTGGGGGATGGATCAGCGATGGAGGCATTCCGGGAATCATCTGCAAATGGCCGTGTTTTTTTGCAAATGCCGGAAGAGCCTGCATCAGTCCCCATGTATATGGATGTCTTGCATCATAAAAAATGTCTTCTACTGTGCCAATCTCCACAATTTTTCCCGCATACATGACAGCAACACGGTCAGCCACCCGTGCCACAACCCCAAGGTCATGTGTCACAAAAATAGTTGCCGTGTTTCTTTTTTTCTGGATCTCCCGAAAGAGATCCAGTATCTGTGCCTGTATGGTTACATCAAGTGCCGTTGTCGGTTCATCCGCGATCAGTACGGAAGAATTTCCTGCAAGTGCGATCGCAAGCACACTTCTTTGCCTCATCCCACCGGAAAAATGATATGGATACATTTTTTTCTGTTCCTTTGGATTTGTAATTCCAACCAAATCTAACAGTTCTTCTACCTGCATTTCCAGTTCTTTTTTTGTGATCCGTGGATTCTTCAGCCGGATTGCTTCCGCAATCTGTTCTCCGATCGTCATCGTCGGATTCAACGTCGTCATCGGATCCTGGAAAACCATGGAAAAAAACTTGCCCCGGAGCTTCGCCATCTCACGTTCTTTGTATCCGGTAATGTCAACGCCGTTTGCAAAAATGCTTCCTTCTTTTATCCTTGCATTCGACGGGAGCATTTTCATAATACTCTTGCAAAGCACACTCTTTCCACATCCGGATTCTCCGACGATTGCCAGCACTTCCCCTTCTTTCAGGGAAAAGCTGACATCCCGTACGGCCTGGACTTCCCCGGCTTCTGTGTTAAATCCTACTTTAAGATGTGATACTTCCAGTATCGTTTCTCCACCGTGTTGCTGTTCCTTTGTCATTTGTTTCCTCACAAATATTTCTTATTTCCCGATAGTCCAGTCTGCTACGTTCCAGAAGATGCCAACTCCATGGTGTCCCATAACGGTATCCGCATCAATTCCCTGAATGGAAGCGTTAGCAACATAGTTTGCATCAATATAGCAGATAAATGTATATGCAGGATCCTTTGCCAGTTCTTCCTGGAATTTATCATAAGCTTCTGCACGGACTTCCGGATCATCAGATTCTCTTGCTTCTGTCAGATATTTGTCAACAAGTTCATTGGAATAAGAACTGTAGTTTGCTCCTTTATCTGTTCCAAATACTTTGTAAGTATGGTCATCTGCATCAAATGGACTTCCCCAGCCGATCAGGTATGCCATCTGTCCGCCCCAGTCAACTTCTGTCGGCACTTCTACTGTACAGTCAACTCCGACTGCTTTTAACTGCTGCGCTGCTGCCTGTGCAATGTCAATACGTACCTGGTCACCAGCTCCAACGCTGATTACAAAACCGATTTTCTCACCGTCACGGTAATAGAATCCGTCAGATCCCATCGTACATCCTGCTTCTTCTAACACTTCTTTTGCTTTTTCCGGATTATAGTCGTAGTGCTCTACGTTCTCGTTATTATAGATGTTACGCTGAAGTGGTCCATATGCTGTCATTCCTTCTCCAAGAAGTACTGCATCAACGATCGCCTGACGGTCGATCGCATAGCCGAATGCCGGAATAAGGTCTTTATTCTTTGTCCAGTATTCATTGTTGAAGTTGTATAAAATACCACGATAGTCAGAAGTCTTCATATCATAGCATACATAACCATCTTTTCCTGCAAATGTCTGTGCATCCTTTGGTGTAAGCAGTGCAAGATCTAATTCACCTGACTGCATCTGGATTGCTTTTGCGTTATCATCCGGAACAATCTTAAAGATGATCGTATCAATGTTTGGTTCGCCCTTGAAATAATCTTCGTTCTTTTCCAGTGTGATCGCCTGTCCTGCATCCCAGCTAGCTAATTTATAAGGACCCGTACCGATTGGATGACGGAAGAAATCAGACTCCTGCATGTCTTCTCCCTCTAACAGATGCTTTGGAAGAACTGCCATTGTCATATAGTCAAGGAATGCTACGTTTGGTGCTGTCAGGCGGAATTCAATCGTATAGTCATCAATTACGTTAATCTCTTCTACGTCCTCATAGTTTGGTGCATTTTCAGAACCATTGTCCGGATCCATGATCGCTTCGATCGTAAACTTTACATCATCTGCTGTAAATGGCTCTCCATCATGCCATTTTACATTTTCTTCCAGATGGAAGGTATAAGTATAGGTATCTTCATCATACTCCCAGCTCTTTGCCAGTCCCGGAACAACCTGATTTTCTCCATCATGTGCTGTCAGACCGTTAAAAATCAGGATATTGATCTCTCCATGCTCATCCATTGCCGGATTGATTCTTGTATAATCGTTACTTCCGTATACAAGTGTTGATCCCTCCTGCTTCTGTTCCTGTGCAGCTTCTGTTGCCACTGTTTCTGTCTGCTGCTTCGCGTTATTGTCTGTTCCTCCACATGCGGTCATAGAAACTGCCATTACTGCTGCAAGAACGAGTGCCATAAATCTCTTTTTCATAATAACCCCTTTCATTTGTCCTGGTTTCTTTTATCTAGGGATGACCATTTCCTATTCCTCTTCATCCCTGGCCGATGGACTCATTCTACTATACGATCGGCTCCCCAAACAAGCTCCCTGGGGGGATATTTCTGTCCTATTTGCGTAACCTTTTTACTCAAACGTTTGCCTTATCATCTGTCCTGTTTTTTCTTAAATTGATCTGGGTGTCAAAAGGTCTGCATTTTAGCTTAGAATGTCAAATTTAAACTTCTGCAAAATCTGATTACTTCTTTTTCAACGCAAAAAACATCATGCAAAAGAGGCGGTTTGACTGCTTTTGCATGATGCTTTTCATTTTTTAGCTGCACTATTTTATTCCTCTATTGTCACGCCTTGCCGTACATGCTTACGCACAAGCAAAAAGCAGATCACCTGCATTACGATCGTTGCGGTCCAGGAGCCCGGATAGGAAATAAAAAGGAAATACAAAGACCGGTGCTGTGGGAAAAATACAAAGATCCAAAGAATTCTCATTCCTACTGTACCAATAATCGATAAGATCATCGGAACGGTAGAATATCCCATTCCTCTCAATGCTCCCGGAAACAGATCCATAATACCGCACAGGAAGTATGGTACGGTCGTAATCGACAGAATCTCCACTCCGCAACGGATTACTTCCGGTTCCTCTGTATAAATCTGCAAAATCTGGTTTCCGAAGAAATAAGCCCCACAACCGATCACTAATGCAATGCTGACAGATAAGATCAGACAGTCGATCAAAATACGGTCCATTCTTTTATATTTGCCAACGCCATAATTCTGGCTTGTAAAACTCATACATGCCTGTGAGACGGAGTTGATGGAAACATATAAAAAGCCAAGAATATTATTTGCTGCCGTATATCCCGCCATCGCGATCGATCCGAAGGAATTCACAGAAGACTGAAGCAATGCATTGGAGAAATTAATAACCACACTCTGGATTCCTGCCGGAACTCCGACCTGGAAAATTTGCAGCAAATACTCTTTTTCAATGGCAAGCTTTGAAAAAGAAAGCTTGTAGCTTGCATCCGTTTTGCAAAGACAGCTTAATACCAGCACACAGGAGATCATCTGTGATACAACCGTTGCGATCGCAACACCTGCAACACCCATATGGAACTCGATCACAAGGAACATGTTCAAAAGTGCATTGGTCACTCCGGAAATGATCAGGAAAAATAACGGTCTCTTTGTATCTCCGACTGCACGTAAGATCGCTGCCCCATAGTTATACAGCATAAAAAAAGGCATCCCCAGAAAATAAATCCGCATATAAAGCGAAGACAAATTGATCACATC
>CAKRLC010000090.1 GCA_934358955.1 uncultured Roseburia sp.
AAAAAATGTAAGGAATCCGTATGGAAATATAAAGGAATGTGGGAAGATTTCTCCGGAACAGTTGGTTTCTGGGCAGATATGGAAAACCCATATGTTACTTATGATGACAACTTCATCGAGTCTGAATGGTGGGCATTAAAACAGATCTGGGATAAGAAATTATTATACAAAGGATTTAAGATCGTGCCTTACTGCCCTCGTTGTGGTACACCTCTTTCTTCCCAGGAAGTGGCACAGGGCTACAAGACCGTAAAAGAGCGTTCTGCAGTAGTCCGCTTTAAGGTCGTTGGTGAAGACGCTTACTTCCTTGCATGGACAACAACTCCATGGACACTTCCTTCTAACGTAGCACTTTGTGTGAATCCGGAAGAAACATACTGCAAAGTAAAAGCAGCAGACGGATATACTTATTACATGGCAGAGGCACTTCTTGACAAGGTTCTTGGAAAACTTGGCAATGAAGAGGAAGGTGTCAAAGCTTATGAAGTATTAGAGACTTACACCGGAAAAGATTTAGAGTACAAAGAATATGAGCCATTATATGCCTGTGCAGCAGAATGTGCAGCAAAACAGCATAAAAAAGGACATTTTGTTACCTGTGATGATTATGTAACAATGTCAGATGGTACTGGTATCGTTCATATCGCTCCTGCATTCGGTGAAGATGATGCAAATGTCGGACGTAAATATGACCTTCCATTTGTACAGTTCGTAAACGGAAAAGGTGAAATGACAGAAGAAACACCTTATGCCGGCTTATTTGTAAAGAAAGCAGACCCTGAAGTATTAAAGGATCTGGATGCACAGGGCAAATTATTTGACGCTCCAAAATTCGAACATGACTATCCACACTGCTGGAGATGTGATACACCACTTATTTATTACGCAAGAGAATCCTGGTTCATCAAGATGACAGCTGTTAAGGATGATCTGATCCGTAACAATAATACAGTAAACTGGATCCCGGAATCTATCGGTAAAGGCCGTTTTGGTGACTGGCTTGAGAATATTCAGGATTGGGGAATTTCACGTAACCGTTACTGGGGAACACCACTCAATGTATGGGAATGTGAAGGCTGCGGACATCAGGAATCTATCGGAAGCCGTGCTGAATTAGCAGAGAGAAGCGGCAACCCGGACGATGCAAAAGTAGAACTGCACAGACCATATATCGATGCAGTGACCTTTAAATGCCCGGATTGTGGCAAGACCATGCACAGAGTACCGGAAGTAATCGATTGCTGGTTTGATTCCGGAGCAATGCCATTTGCACAGCACCATTATCCATTTGAAAATCAGGATCTGTTCCATCAGCAGTTCCCGGCACAGTTTATTTCTGAGGCAGTTGACCAGACAAGAGGATGGTTCTACTCATTAATGGCAGAATCTACTTTACTGTTCAACAAGGCTCCTTACGAGAACGTTATCGTTTTAGGACATGTACAGGATGAAAATGGACAGAAGATGTCTAAGTCCAAAGGAAATGCAGTGGATCCGTTTGATGCATTAGAGACTTACGGAGCAGATGCGATCCGTTGGTATTTCTACATTAACAGTGCACCATGGCTTCCAAACCGTTTCCATGGAAAAGCAGTGCAGGAAGGACAGCGTAAGTTCTTAAGTACATTATGGAATACCTACGCATTCTTTGTACTGTATGCAAATATTGATGAATTCGATGCAACGAAATACACACTGGAATATGATAAATTATCCGTTATGGATAAGTGGTTACTGTCTAAATTAAATACAGTGATCGGCACGGTAGATGACAACCTTGGAAATTATCGTATCCCGGAAGCTGCAAGAGCATTAGACGAATTTGTAGATGATATGAGTAACTGGTATGTAAGACGCTCCCGTGAACGTTTCTGGGCAAAAGGAATGGAACAGGATAAGATCAACGCATACATGACACTGTACACAGCACTGGTAGAAATCTGTAAATGCGCAGCTCCGATGATCCCATTTATGACAGAGGAGATTTACCAGAACCTTGTATGCAGCATTGATAAGAGTGCACCGGAAAGTATTCATTTATGTGACTTCCCTACTGTCAATGAAGCGTTCATTGATAAAGAATTAGAGAAGAATATGGATGAAGCGTTAAAGATCGTTGTTATGGGACGTGCATGCCGTAATACAGCAAATATCAAGAACCGTCAGCCAATTGGAAATATGTTCGTAAAAGCACCATTTGAGCTTTCAGAATACTTTAAAGAGATCATTGAGGATGAGCTGAATGTGAAGAAGGTTTCCTTTACAGATGATGTAAGCGCTTATACAAGCTACACCTTCAAACCACAGCTCCGTACGGTAGGACCAAAATACGGCAAATTCCTTGGACAGATCCAGAAAGCCCTGGCAGAGCTTGACGGAAATGCTGCAATGGCAGAATTAAAATCAAACGGATTCCTTTCACTCCCATCTGTAAGTGAAGAAGTGAAACTCGCAGAGGAAGACCTTCTGATCACAATGACCCAGATGGAAGGATATGTGACAGAAGGAGATAATACAGTTACAGTTGTACTGGATACAAACCTGACACCGGAGCTCGTTGAGGAAGGATTCGTCAGAGAGATCATCAGCAAGATCCAGACTATGAGAAAAGAAGCCGGATTTGAAGTGATGGATAAGATCTATATTTCTTACGAGGCAGATGAAAAGGTTTCTGCAATCTTTGAAAAACATGGGGAAGAGATCAAAGCAGATGTACTTGGAATTTCTATTTCATCTGGTAATGTGGACGGATATCAGAAAGAATGGAATATTAATGGAGAGAAAGTGCTCTTAGGGGTAAAAAAAGGAGAAAATTAAAATGTCAAAAACAATTTTTGAGGACAAAAAGCAGTTTGTGAAAGAAGTAACAGAAACTGTACGTTATCTGTATCGTAAACAGTTAAGTGAAGCCAGCCAGCAGGAGATTTTCCAGGCAGTTTCCTATGTAGTAAAAGATGTGATCATTGATGAATGGCTTGCAACACAGAAAACTTTCGACCAGGATGATCCTAAGATTGTTTATTACATGTCTATGGAGTTTTTAATGGGTCGTGCCCTCGGAAATAATTTGATCAACCTGAAAGCTTACAATGAAGTAAAAGAAGCTCTCGAAGAGATCGGATTGAACTTAGACGTGATCGAAGACCAGGAGCCGGATCCGGCTCTTGGAAACGGGGGACTTGGACGTCTTGCAGCCTGCTTTATGGAATCTCTGGCTACGCTTGGCTATCCGGCATATGGCTGCGGAATCCGTTACCGTTATGGTATGTTCAAACAGAAAATCTCTGATGGGTTCCAGGTAGAGGTACCGGATAACTGGCTGAAAAACGGTTACCCATTTGAGCTTCGCAGACCGGAATATTCCTATGAGATCAAATTTGGCGGACATGTGCGCTTTGAGGATGCCGGAAGTGGCAATATGAAAGTTGTACATGAGGGATATCAGTCTGTAATGGCAATTCCATACGACATGCCGATCGTAGGTTATGGTAATAACGTAGTTAACACATTAATGATCTGGGATGCAGAGGCAAAAGATGAATTTGCACTGGATTCTTTTGATAAGGGTGAATACGATAAGGCTGTTGAGCAGGAAAATATTGCTCGTAACTTAGTTGAGGTGCTTTATCCAAACGATAATCATATCAAAGGAAAAGAGCTTCGTTTAAAACAGCAGTATTTCTTTGTATCTGCAAGTTTACAGAGAGCGATCGCACGTTTCAAAAAGCATCATGATGATATCCATAAATTACCGGAGAAAGCTGTTTTCCAGATGAATGATACACACCCAACGGTTGCAGTAGCCGAACTGATGCGTATTTTAATGGATGAAGAAGGCTTAGGCTGGGATGAAGCATGGGAGATCACAACACACTGTGTTGCTTATACAAACCATACGATCATGGCAGAAGCATTGGAGAAATGGCCAATCGAGATTTTCCAGAGACTGCTTCCTCGTGTATACCAGATCGTAGAAGAGATCAACCGTCGTTTTGTTTTAAGAATCCAGGAAGTATATCCAGGTGACAACAATAAGATCGCTAAAATGGCTATTTTATACGATGGACAGGTAAAAATGGCAAATATGGCAATCGTTGCAGGCTTCTCTGTGAACGGTGTAGCAAGACTTCACACAGAGATCTTAAAGAAAGAGCAGTTAAAAGATTTCTATGAGATGATGCCTGAAAAATTCAACAATAAGACCAATGGTATCACACAGCGTCGTTTCCTTGCACATGCCAACCCACTGTTAGCTGACTGGGTAACAGATCATGTCGGAAGTGGATGGATAACAGACCTTTCCCAGATCGGAAAACTGGCAAGCTATGCAGACAGTGCAAAGGCACAGCAGGAGTTCATGAATATCAAATACCAGAACAAAGTACGTCTTGCAAAATACATCAAAGAGCACAACGGTGTGGAAGTAGATCCTCGTTCTATTTTTGACGTACAGGTAAAACGTCTGCATGAGTACAAACGTCAGCTGCTTAATATTTTACATGTTATGTATCTGTACAATGAGCTGAAAGAGCATCCGGATATGGAATTTATCCCAAGAACATTTATTTTTGGTGCAAAAGCAGCAGCCGGTTACCGTAATGCAAAGCTTACAATTAAGCTGATCAACAGCGTTGCTGATGTGATCAACAATGATAAGAGCATCAATGGCAAGATCAAAGTCGTATTTATCGAGGATTACAAGGTATCCAACGCAGAGTGGATCTTTGCAGCAGCGGATGTCAGCGAGCAGATCTCTACTGCAAGTAAAGAGGCATCCGGAACAGGTAATATGAAGTTTATGTTAAATGGTGCCCTGACACTTGGAACAATGGATGGTGCAAATGTGGAAATGTACGAAGAGGTTGGACCTGAAAATATGTTTATTTTCGGTATGAGCTCTGACGAAGTAATTGCACATGAGCATAATCGTGATTATGATCCAATGCAGATTTACAATAACGATGCAGATATCCGCAAAGTACTGACACAGCTTGTAAATGGATTTTATTCACCGAATGATTCCGAGCTGTTCCGCGATCTGTATAACTCACTGTTAAATACACGCAGCACACAGTATGCAGATACTTATTTCATTCTTGCTGACTTCCGCTCTTATGTAGAAGCACAGAAGAAGGTAATGGCATATTACAAAGACGAGAAGGCATGGGCAAAGAGTGCGATCTTAAATATTGCTCATTCTGGAAAATTCTCTTCTGACAGAACAATCCAGGAATATGTGGAAGATATCTGGCATTTGGCCAAAATCCATGTAGATGCGGAGTAATTTCGATTGCTTCCTGTCTGGTCTTTTCTAAACAGATTCGGGTGGCAAAAGGTCGGCCTTTAACTTTATGCTGGCAGATTGCACAAAAAATATTGCAAGTTAACAGGATGGTTTCGATTGCTTCATGAAGGGCAGGCGGAGCCGTCCTGTTTTTTGTGTGTTATAAATAAATTAAAGTTATGAATACTCGTATGGAATATAACTACAATCTATGCCTGCTATAAGGCTCCGGAATAATCTTGACACTGAAAAAAGAAAGTATCATAATAGTCTGCAAGAATAAATTTTCTCATAACAAGGAGGATAATTATTATGGATATCAGATTTGAGAAAAGAGAAGTATTAAAAGAAAAACCAGACCAGAAGAATCTTGGATTTGGTAAATATATGACAGATTATATGTTTATTATGGACTGGACAAAAGAAGATGGATGGAAGGATGCAAGAATCGTTCCGGAAGGACCGATCACAATGGACCCTGCCTGTGTAACACTTCATTATGCCCAGGAGACATTTGAAGGAATGAAAGCATACCGTACAGCAGAAGGAAAGATCCAGCTGTTCCGTCCGGAAATGAATGCAAAGAGAATGATCAATTCCAATGCAAGACTTTGTATGCCGGAATTACCGGTAGATATGTTTGTACAGGCTGTAGAGGCACTGGTAAAGGTAGAAGAGGACTGGGTTCCATCTGAACCGAATACATCCCTTTATATCAGACCATTTATGTTTGCAACAGAAGCAGCACTTGGTGTACATATGGCAAATGCATATAAGTTCATGATCATTTGCTGTCCGGTTGGTGCTTATTATGCAGCAGGTCTTAACCCTGTTAAGATCTTAGTAGAGGATGAACTTGTCCGTGCAGTCAAAGGTGGTACCGGATTTACAAAATGCGGCGGTAACTATGCAGGTTCTATTTTAGGACAGGTAAAAGCTGAGAAGATGGGATACGCACAGGTTCTCTGGTTAGACGGTGAACATCGTAAATATGTAGAAGAAGTTGGTACTATGAACATTATGTTTAAGATTGCCGGCGAGATCTACACAGCTCCGATCGAAGGAACCGTTCTTCCTGGTGTAACAAGAGATTCCATGATCCATCTTTTAAGAGACTGGGGTTACAAAGTAAATGAGACAAAGCTTTCTGTTGATGACCTGATGAAAGCAGGCCATGACGGTACACTCGAAGAGGTATTCGGAACAGGTACAGCCGCTGTTATCTCACCAGTTGGAGAGCTTCGTTATAAAGATGATGTTGTGACAGTCAACAACTTTGAGATCGGTGAACTGACACAGAAATTATACGATACACTGACAGGTATTCAGTGGGGAAGAATCCCGGACAAATATGGCTGGACAGTTGAAGTAAAATAAATTAAAAAGGGGGAGTGACACAGCAGTCGCTTTCCCTTCTTTATGTAATAAGAAACTTCGTTTCCATTACATAAAAAAACGCTCCGCGAGGATCGCACTGCGGCGGATAAGAAACATGTCGCATATTGCGACCCGCCGCAGGCGGAGAATCTCGCAAGCGAGATTCTATTTTTAAAAAATTTTACAGGAAATCGCTGGACATTTCAGCCATATCATAGTATAGTAAACCCGTTGCAAATAAGAAATCAGATATATTTGCGGCATGAACCTTGAAAACAGAATAGAGTTATATTTTCAGATACGCGATCCTGTTGGAAATGATTGCGGACATATCGTTGTTTCTCTTCTAGCGCCAGGCACCTGTCAGATCGGAAATGGGCAGGTTAACGAGGAAAAGGGTTATCGAAAATTCGGCGGACGCCCTTTCGTGCATCCCAGCGCGAGATACATCGGCAAATATGCAGGTGACTGCAAAACAAATACGGTGTAATGGGAATAAAAAAGAAGTTTGAAACGTCTGAGAGAAGACGGGAAAATAGATAGAAAAGAAGAGGGAATGAATATGTGTGGAATTATAGGATATACAGGAAGCGAAAATGTAAAAGATATTTTACTTGATGCTTTGGAACTTTTAGAGTATCGTGGATATGACAGTGCAGGGATTGCAGTTGAAAATAAAGAATCCGGTGTAACAGATGTTTATAAATGTGCCGGAAGAGTCAGTGATTTGAGAACGATTTGTGATTCTAAGAAGATTCTTTCTACATGTGGGATCGGTCATACAAGATGGGCAACACACGGTGGAGTCAATGATAACAATGCGCACCCGCATCGTCAGGGAAAAGTGACACTGGTTCATAATGGAATCATTGAAAATTACCGTGACCTGATCACTAATTATGATCTTGAGGATTCTCTTGTATCAGAGACAGACAGTGAGGTTGCGGCAGCTTTATTGAATCATTATTACAAAGGTGACCCGGCAGAGGCAATCAAAAAGACAGTCAGAAAATTAAAAGGAACGTTTGCACTCGTCATTTTATTTGATGATCAGCCGGATGTGATCTATTCCGTCCGGAATGTGAGCCCGATCGTTGCAACGGTTTGCAAGGAAGGTGCAATGTTAGCATCGGATCTGACTGCACTTTGCCGTTTTACAAATGAATATTTTGTTGTTCCGGAATATCATATTTTAGAGCTGCATAAAGATCATGTTGTATTAACTGACTTCCAGGGAAATGAAGTAGAACCGGAGTTTTTAACAGTAGACTGGGAATTAAACAGTGCCGGAAAAAATGGTTACCCATTTTATATGGAAAAAGAGATCATGGAGCAGCCGGAAGCGATCCACAATACGATCAAGGACCGCATCGTAAACGGATTGCCTGATTTTACAGATGACGGTGTACCGGATTCCCTTTTTACAGATTGTGACAAAATCTGTGTGGTTGCCTGCGGAACAGCCATGCATGCAGGACTGGTTGCACAGGCTCTTATAAAATCAATTGTGCATGTGCACATGGATGTAGAGCTGGCATCAGAGTTTATGTATTCCGATCCGGTGATCGATGAGAAGACACTGGTTATCGCCGTATCACAGTCTGGAGAGACGATCGATACATTAGAGGCTTTAAAATATGCAAAAAAACAGGGAGCAAAATGCCTGTCTGTGATCAACGTAAAAGGCTCTTCCATAGCAAGGGAGAGTGATCACGTTTTATATACGGCAGCAGGACCGGAAATCGCTGTTGCAAGTACGAAGGCATATACAACACAGCTTGCTGTTTTTTATCTGATCGTTGCCAAAATGGCAATGCTCCGTGGTGTGTTTACAGAGGAACAGACAAAAGCATTTATCAGGGAGCTTGAGCGCGCACCGAAGGTGATGCAGGAAGTATTAGATAAGAGACGCGATGTGCATCTTGTTGCCAAAAAGGTGTTGGAAGCCAAAGATTTATTTATGATTGGCAGAGGACTTGATTATTCTATTTTATTGGAAGGCTCTTTAAAACTGAAGGAGGTTTCTTATATCCATTCAGAAGCCTATGCCTCCGGTGAGTTAAAGCACGGACCAATCGCATTAATTACACAGAATACGCCGGTTGTGGCAACTGTGACACAGGAAAAATTAATGTCAAAGGAATTATCGAATATCAAAGAAGTCAAATCCAGAGGAGCAGATATCGTATTATTTATCAAAGAATCCCTTGCAGGAGATCTGGATCAGGAATATCAGGTAGTCACACTTCCGGATATGCAAGATGAATTTATGGTCCTTCCTGCATCAGCAGCGTTACAATTACTTGCTTATTATGTTTCTTCTGATAAAGGATTTGATGTAGATAAGCCAAGAAACCTTGCAAAAGTGGTCACAGTAGAATAAAATAGAACTGTTCTGTGCAGTTTTACAGAATGATAGGTTGAGAAACAATCGATCCGCAGATATTTCCGGATGGATTGCGTATCTGAGAATATAACGATGACGGAGGAGGGCATATGCTGGAAAACGAAGATAAAAAAATGCAGGAAGATTACATTCCTGAGAGACCAGATTATGAAAGAGAATTAACGGAGATACTCCGAAGTCAGGCGTCGGATGAAGAGATACGGGAGAAATTCGAAGGATATCATGAGAATGATATCGCTGCGATCTTAGAAGATCTGACACCGGAAGAACGTAAAAAGTTATACCGGATCTTAGGAGTCGATTTTATTTCCGAAGTCTTTGCTTATGTTGAGGATGTAGGAAAGTACATTGAGGAATTAGATGCGGAAAAGGCAGCTGACATTATCGAGTCGATGGACGCGGATGATGCGGTTGACATTTTAGATGAACTGGAAGATGAGAAGAGTGATGAGATCTTCCAGTTAATGAATGAAGACGCCAGAGAGGACGTCAAGCTGATCCATTCCTATGATGAAGATCAGATCGGTAGTAAAATGACGACGAACTTCATCGAGATCAAACGGGGCTCTACGGTGCGTCAGGCGATGAAGGAGCTGGTGGAGCAGGCAGCGGAAAATGATAATATCACGACACTTTATGTAGCGGAAGAGGATGGTACATTCTATGGCGCGATCGATCTGAAGGATCTGATCATTGCCAGACAGTACGTTGACCTGGAAGATCTGATCACAACCTCTTATCCGTATGTATATGCAAAAGAAAGTATCGACGAGTGTATCGAAGAATTAAAAGACTATTCCGAAGATTCTATCCCGGTTCTCGATAATGACAATCATATCATTGGTGTTATCACATCACAGGATATCGTTGAAGTTGTCGATGAAGAGATGGGAGATGACTATGCGAAGTTAGCAGGTTTGACAGCGGAGGAAGATCTTGAAGAACCATTGCTAGAGAGTATGAAAAAGAGAATCCCATGGCTGATCGTATTACTCTTTTTGGGACTGCTCGTATCGTCTGTCGTTGGAATTTTTGAAAAGGTAGTGGCACAGCTTACGTTGATCGTATGCTTCCAGTCACTGATTCTGGATATGGCTGGAAATGTTGGAACACAGTCATTAGCTGTAACGATCCGTGTTCTGATGGATGAGAACCTGTCCGGCAAACAGAAGCTGCAGCTCGTTGGAAAAGAGATGAAGATCGGATTTTGCAACGGAACACTGCTCGGTGTGCTGTCGTTTGTATTTATCGGATTGTTTATCAGCATTATAAAAGGAAAAGGATTTTATTTTGGATTTGCAGTATCCGGCTGTATCGGATTTTCCCTGATGGTGGCAATGGTGATCTCAAGTCTTGTGGGAACCGTGATCCCGATCTTTTTCCATAAGATCAAAATTGACCCGGCAGTTGCATCGGGACCATTGATCACAACCGTCAATGACCTTGTTGCGGTCGTTACCTATTATGGGCTTACCTGGCTGCTGCTGATCGATGTATTGCATTTATCATAAGAATAATTCGGGCTGTGTCAGCAGCCATCAAAAAAATAGTCCAGCCTGGACTATTTTTTTTGATGGCGGGATATATGATCCGGGTGTCAAAAGGTCTGTATCCATAACTTTTATTGGAAAATTGTACAAAAGAAATATGGAAAGTTTCTCTTTGTGCAATGGAGATAAGACTCATGAATCGTGGAAGCCTCTGCTGAACACGATTCACGTTTTCAGAGGCTTATCGGAATGTTTTGCACAATGAAACTTGCAATATTTTTTTGTGCAATTTGACATTTTAAATTAAG
>CAKRLC010000091.1 GCA_934358955.1 uncultured Roseburia sp.
GGCAAAAGCAGCAGACTGAAAGTTGCTGCAGAAGAGGGAAAAACTTTTGCATTTTCCTGCCTGCCATACACTGCCCAGGAGTTAGAAAATGCGATGCATCACGAAGAGCTTCCTGTTCCGCGAAGAACGGTACTGTCTATTTTTGGTGCTGTTCGAGGCGTTGGAGGAATTGACAGCTGGGGTGCTGATGTAGAAGCAGCTTACCATATCAGTGCCGAAGAAAATATTTCGTATGGATTTTATATTGAATAAATAAAAATAGAAACGACAGGAAAAAATTCCTTGAAAATTTACAAGGAGTTCGGACCTGTCTTTTTTTTATTTTATAAAAATATATAGGCGAAAATATGATGAGAGGTGAGGCAGTAGTTGATTGACAATATAGCATATATCGGGTATTATTAAATAACGCAATGCGTTATTTGCGTAGGAGAGTTTAATCATGAGCAGAGGAAAAGAAGTAAAAGAATTAAGAGAAAAAATGGGAATGAACAGACGTGAATTTAGCGACTACTATGGTATTCCTTATCGTACCGTTCAAGATTGGGAAGCCGAGAAAAGAGAACTTCCAGATTATTTGTTGCGATTATTGAAATATAGAGCAGAGATGGAATGTCGAATTGAAAGAGTAGATAAATAGAAGGATTTTACTGATGACTGTTTATTATTAGTTGCGATGCAATATTTTATTTTTTTGCCCCAAACATAACGCAACGCGTATACTTCGAGTAAAGTGGAGGGAGTTAAACGTGGAAAGAAAAGTAAATGTAATCGAGGATATAGATGGAAAGAAAACGGTATTTATTCATGACATCATATTCAAAGGAAAAAGATCTGTAAACTGGGAGGATGTTGAACAGTATCTGAGACAATATATTGGTGATTTTTATCAGATAGAAGATTGTAATAAAGTAGTGTACATAGGAACTGATTTACCAGATGAATATACACATTCAAATTACACGAGAATTTTAAAAGGGACAAATGCGAAAGCAAAAGCTAATGCAGCGCAAGGATTACCAGAATTACTCAAAATAGCAACAAACGAAACATATGAAGAAAATCGCAAAGAAAAACATAACAAAAACGCAAAATATGGATGGTATTCGTATGATTCCAAATTTGCACTTCCGGTATTCGGAGATAATGGAGAAATTCACCGATATAATGTATTTAATGTAGCAATGCTTGTAAGACATAATACAGATGGGAAAGCGTATTTATATGATATCATGAAAATAAAAAAAGAAACGAGCAATCTTTTCCAGTCAAATGACCTTACTCAGTAACAAAACCCATTTCTTAGTTACGATTGTACCCTCATAATAGCAAAAAGTCAAT
This sequence comes from uncultured Roseburia sp., assembly GCA_934358955.1. Taxonomy (GTDB): domain Bacteria; phylum Bacillota; class Clostridia; order Lachnospirales; family Lachnospiraceae; genus Roseburia. The sequence goes on from CAKRLC010000091.1 coordinate 1,342, forward strand.
AAAAAGAAACGAACATGCTTTGGAAATTTATTGCTATCGTTTCTTTCGACTACCTTTGCCATGCTTGCTACCAGGAGATTTCAATGACAAACCTTCTACCATAAGGTTATAATACTAAAAAATTTGCAGAATCTTTAAAAAAGTGATATATATGGTTCAGGTAGTAAAGGGGAGAACGAATGGGACAGAGCGCAAAAGGAGAGAACATAGCATGAAGAAGGAAAGATATTCGATTATATTCAGCAGCTTGACTGGTAATACAAAGCTGCTTGCAGACACAATTCATGAGGCATTGCAGGAAGAAACCTGCGACTATTTTGGCGAAAAGGGAGCAGAAGAACCGGTATCGGAACTGCTTTACATTGGATTTTGGACAGATAAGGGGAATGCAGATAAGGATACGTTAGAGTTGCTTTCTGGTCTGAAAAATAAAAAGATTTTTCTGTTTGGAACAGCGGGATTTGGAGGAAGTGAAGAGTACTTCCAGAAGGTTCTTGGAAATGTCAGACAGGCAGTGGATGAAAGCAATGTGATTGTCGGAGAATACATGTGTCAGGGTAAAATGCCGCAGTCTGTGCGCGAGCGGTACGTAAAGATGAAAGAACAGCCGGAGCATCCGGCAAATGTCGATATGTTGATTGAAAATTTTGATCGTGCGCTGTCTCATCCGGATGTGGATGATCTGGAGAGACTTAGAAAAGCAGTTTTGAAAAGAATTGCTTAATTGGATTCGCATGTCAAAAGGTCTACATCATAACCTTTATTGTCAAATTGCACAATGAAACTTGCAATATTTTTTTGTGCAATTTGCCATTCTAAACTTAAATGCAGACCTTTTGACACCCGAATCTTAATAATAAATGCACAGAAGAAAAGAACAGGAGGAGACGGACATGTTATCACTATTATTTACAATTTGTATGATTTGGTTTATTGGAAAATTTTTTATATTTGGTTTAAGGGCGTCCTGGGGAATTATGAAACTGCTTTGCACGGTTGTATTTTTCCCGGTGATTCTTATCGGAATGGTTGTCGGAGGATTGCTGTATCTTGCATTTCCGCTTTTGCTTATCGGTGGACTTATAGGACTTATAGTATCTCGTTCATAAAATCATTTTTATGTGATAAAGTCACAGAATAAAATGTGTTCGTGATGTATACTCTAATTACATTAAAGGAAACGGAGGAAAATAATATGTTAGAGATAAAAGTAACAAGCCAGAATTTTGAAAAAGAGGTGCTTCAGTCAGATAAACCGGTTTTGGTTGATTTTTGGGCTCCATGGTGTGGACCATGTCGGATGCTTTCCCCGGTGATTGCAGAAATCGCAGAAGAACATCCGGAAATAAAGGTGTGCAAAGTCAATGTTGATGAAGAGATGGAACTGGCTTCTGCTTTTCAGGTGGCAAGTATTCCTACAGTATTAGTGATAAAGGATGGAAAAATGACAAATAAAACAGTTGGCTTCCAGTCCAAAAAGAATTTGCTTTCTATGTTTTAAAAAGTTTTAAAAATTGAAAAAGATGCGGTATATGCAACCCACCTATGATATACTGAAATCATTAAGAAGGTAGGGGGAAGCAGCAGATGCCAAAGGGGAGTAATCAGAAATTTAAGCTGTATAGACTGGCTCAGATTATGCAGGAGCAAACGGATGAGGAACATTATATCACCATGCCGGAGATTATGCGTGAACTGGAAAAGTACGATGTGACGGCAGACCGGAAAAGTATTTACAATGATCTTAGAGATCTGAAAGTTCTTGGCATAGAAGTGGAGGGAGAGCCGGTTGGAAACAGGTACCATTATCATGTGGTCGATCGGGCATTTGAACTTCCGGAGCTGAAGCTTTTAGTAGATGCGATACAGTCCTCTAAGTTTATCACGGAAAAGAAAACCAATGCTTTGATCAAGAAACTGGAAACACTGGTCAGTAAATACGATGCACAGAAGCTGCAGCGGCAGGTTTATGTATCGGGCCGGATTAAAACCATGAATGAAAGTATTTACTATACGGTAGATGCGATCCATAATGCAATCACTGAGAATAAGAAGATAAAGTTTCAATATTATCAGTGGAATGTAAAAAAAGAAATGGAGCTTAGGCATGATGGCGCCTGGTATCACATCAGTCCGTGGGGATTGTCCTGGGACGATGAAAATTATTATCTGGTAGGTTATGATGCAGAGGCAGAAAAAATTAAACATTATCGCGTTGATAAAATGCTTCACATAAAGCTGTCTGATGAAAACCGAGAAGGAAAAGAATATTTTAAAAAGCTGGATATGGCCGACTATGCAAAGAAAAGCTTTGGAATGTACGGCGGAAAAGAGCAGAAGGTGAAATTATGGGTAAAGAATGATCTGGCAGGCGTGATCATTGACCGGTTTGGAAAAGATATCATGATGATTCCGGCGGATGAAGAGCACTTTACAGTGAATGTAGACGTGCGCGTCAGCAGACAGTTTTTAGGCTGGGTATTTTCTTTAGGAGAAAATATAAAAATTGCAGGACCGGAAGAAGTTGTAGAACAGATGCGAGACGAGATCGTGAGATTGAAAGGCCAATATATGGAGTAAGCATGTATTTGAATACATAAAAAAACAAGTGCAAAAAAGGGGACTCGAAAAATCGAGTTTTTTCGAATCCCTCTTTTTTGATATTTTATTAGTTATTCGCACTATCTGCATCCACAACAGACTGGATCTGTTTTAAAAGATCATCATAATTAGCCTGGTTGTCGATACCGCCGAGCAGTGGTTCACCTACAATATTTCCGTTTCTGTCTACGAGAATGGTTGTAGGGAATGCCATGATATCAGAGGCATATTTACCGGCAGCGGAGTCGGAGACCAGTGAGAGATTGCGGTAGGAAGCCCCCTGGCTTTCAAGAATACTTTTGGCTTCTTCAATAGCAGACTGGTTGTCATCGAAGGTTTCTGTGTTAATGCCGACAACTTCTCCACCCATGGACTTGATCGCATCGTTTAATTCATTCAGTTTTCCTAATTCTGCAACGCAAGGCTTACAGCCGGTGAACCAGAAGTTCAAAACAGTGACAGCATTGTTGGCAAAAAGGCTTTCGTCAACGTCATTTCCATCAAAATCTTTTGCGGAGAAAGAGTGGAATGGGCTGGATTCATCGGAACTATTTTCCGCATTTGCAGAGGCAGAAGAATTCTGTTTTTTATCAAGAGCTGCAATCTGTTCTTCAATGCCACGGATCGTCTCAATATCTGCATTCAGTGTTTCAAGTTCTTCGTCTGTGAAGCTGTCTTTATTTGAATTTACCGTATCAGCAAGGAAGTCTGCATAATTTCCACTTTGGTCCGAAGTGCTTTTGCTCATCAGCATAAATGCTTTATCCCACGCATCCTTATGGTCTGCAAAAAGCTGGTTCTCCTGCTGATATAAATCATCAAGTGTTGCATCTGAGTTTTCTGTTGATTCAGCTGCCTCAGATACGGCAGTCGTATTTTGCGCAGAATCGCTGGTATTCTCTTTACCGGAACATGCAGTAAGTGATAAAGCTGCGCAAAGTGTAAGAATTGCGATAATATTTTTTCTTGTTTTCATGATAAAAATCTCCTTCATTTATATGTTTAAATTTAATGATTTACTGTTTTTTGCAGGTGTCTTTCCCAAGAAACTGATAGTGGATCGCATCAGTCGGGCATACCTTCATACATTCTCCGCATCGGATACATTCCGGGTGGTTTGGAGTCTTTAGAACATCGACATCCATTTTACACGCTTTAGTACATTGTTTGCAACCAACACATTTATTATGATCAACGTGAATACTGAGAAAAGATATCTTATTAAAAAGTGAATAAATTGCTCCAAGCGGGCAGATCCATTTACAGAAAGGTCTGTAAAACAGGATACTTAAAATGATCACGATAATTAAAATTGTACTTTTGAAGGAAAACAGCGTTCCAAGTGCGGACCGGATCGCGGCATTGCTAAGCGACAACGGGATGGCACCTTCTAAAACGCCCTGCGGACAAATATATTTACAGAAGAACGGGTCTCCCATTCCGACAGAATTCGTTACAAGCATTGGAAGAAGGATAACGAAAACGACGAGGATGATATATTTTAAATAGCGCAGTGGTTTCAGCTTTGCAGTGGAAAATTTTTTGCCGGGTATTTTGTGAAGTAAATCCTGGAACCAGCCAAACGGACATAAGAAACCGCATATAAATCTTCCGAGCAGCATACCGAAAAAAATAAAAAATCCGGTGATGTAGTAGGTGAATTTAAATTTGGAGGAGCCGACGACAGCCTGAAAAGCGCCGATCGGACAGGCTCCAGTGGCAGCAGGGCAGGAATAGCAGTTTAATCCCGGTACGCAAACGTTTTTTACATTGCCCTGGTAGATTTTTCCCTTGAATAAATTCGGGATATGGATATTGGTAAGCAGGGTGGCAAGTGCCTGTATCCATCCACGAAGTTTTGCAATTTTTTTTGATTTGCCAGTTTTATTTTTATCCAATTCCCACACACTCCAGACATAATTTTATTGATTTGCCGAGTACAACGGCAGCTTCCCCTCTGAATGCACCGTAGCCGATAAATAAGATGCCGGCAAGGAGCAGGGCAAATTGTGTTAATTTTTTGTATTTCAAAATAGGATTGCCTCCTTTTCATCATAAAATTGTGTTTGTTGACCTGTTGACTCTGCTATTATACAATAAAGGGTGTAAAGTTTCTGTTAAGAAATGGAGAAAAAAATTGAAATTATTAATTGTTGAAGACGAAAAGGAATTATGTGATACTGTTGCAAAAAGTCTGTACAGTGCAGGATATGAGGTAGACACCTGCTATGACGGCAACGAGGCGTTGGAGTATATTTTTGCGGAGGATTATGATCTGATTGTGCTGGATCTGAATCTGCCGGGGATCGATGGGATGGATATTTTAAGGGAACTCCGGCGGACAAATGAAGAGACGAAGGTTCTGATCCTGTCTGCAAGAAGCCAGATCGCAGATAAGGTCGAAGGCTTAGATGCCGGAGCAAATGACTATATGGAGAAACCGTTCCATTTGCAGGAGCTTGAAGCGCGTATCCGGAGTCTGACAAGGCGCAAATTTGTGCAGAAGGACATCTGCTTAAAATGTGGCGAGATAGAGTTTGATACAAAAAAGCGCGAAGTCTGTGCCAAGGGCGAACCGGTATCGCTAACCAGAAAAGAAAATGGAATTTTGGAATACCTGCTGTTAAATCAGGGAAGACCGGTAAGCCAGGAAGAGCTGATAGAGCATGTCTGGGACGCATCGGCAGATAGCTTCAGCGGGGCAGTCAGGGTGCATATGTCCTCTCTCAGGAAGAAGCTGAAGGCTGTGCTTGGATATGATCCGATCGTGAATAAAGTAGGAGAAGGTTATAAGATAGGGAGACCATAGCATGAAAAAAATATCACTTCAGTGGAGGCTTACGATGATCACGATGTTACTCATCGCGGTCATATGTGGATGTCTTACGATATTTATTTATACGAGCGGCGTTTATTATATGGATTCGCTGCAGGCAGCGGTGGATGCACAGGGCATCGATGATACCGAAAATGAAGAGGAAGAGATTTATATCAGTATCCCGGAGGAAGCATGGGCAGATTTTGCAAATGATTTTTCTATTCAGGTATACAATAACAAGGCGGACTATAAAAAAAGAAGTCTGTTGTTTTCTGCATTGCTGACGCTTCTCGGAGGCGTTGTTACATTTTTAATAACCGGGCGGGCATTCAAGCCGCTTCGGGAATTTTCTGACCAGATTGAGGAAGTGCAGGCGCAAAATCTGTCAGATTCAAGGATAGAAGAAAATAAAGTAAAAGAAATTAACGAACTGGGAATTTCCTATAATAAAATGCTGGACCGTTTGTCAGAGGCGTTCGAGGTGCAGAGACAGTTTACAGCAAATGCAGCACACGAACTGCGCACACCTTTGGCAGTGATGCAGGTTCAGCTGGATTTATACCATTCCACGGAGCATCCGGATAATGACGAATGCACAAAGCAGACGATGAAGATGGTTACGGAGCAGAATGAGAGACTCAGTAAAATGGTGAAAACGCTTCTTGATATGAGTGAGCTTCAGACCGTCGCGCGGGATGACCAGATTGCATTAGATGCACTTGTAGAAGAAGTGCTTGCAGACTTAGAACCGTTGGCACAGCAAAAGGAGATCGAGCTGATCGGAAAATGTGAAGAAGTGACGATGGTTGGCAGCGATATACTTATCTACAGGCTGGTATACAATCTTGTGGAAAACGCTATAAAATATAATCATTCCTGTGGACAAGTTATAGTAACAGCAGCCAGGAGAGAAAAGCATATTTTTCTTACAGTTGAGGATACGGGAAATGGTATCCCGAAGGAACTCAAAGAGCGGGTATTCGAACCATTCTTCCGTGTGGATAAATCCAGAAGCAGGGAGCTTGGAGGCGTAGGACTTGGACTTGCACTTGTCCGCGAGATCGTAAGAGTCCACGATGGAAGTATTGTGGTAAAAGACGGCCGCGACGGAGGCAGTATTTTTGAAGTCCGGTTTTAAAGAATTCTATTTATAAGATTCGGGTGTTAAAAGGTCTACTCCTTAGTTTAGAATGACAAATTGTACAAAAAATATTGCAAGTTTCTCTTTGTGCAATGCAGCTGGTCTACTTCAGATGGAATATCTGCATTGCTCCATAAGTGCGTGGCAGGGACTGGATCGGGGATTTCCGGGTTGGACAGGAAAGATTCCTGCAGGTTGCACAGGTATTGCACAGCTGTTTGATATCTGTGTTTGGAACCGTATCCAAATGAAGGATAAGGGATGCTGTTTTAAGAGGCCAAAGCATCTGTCCATCGGTAAGACGGATCGTATCCGGGGAAAGCTGTTTGTACATCTTAGAAATCAGCTCAAGTGGATAATCGTCGCCGGGAAAGCTGAGTTCTTTCAGATACAGATGGCTCTGCTCCTCTATCACGCGTGCGAATTCTTCGTATGCTTTTGATAAAAGAACCAGGCCAAGACAGTCAGCAATATAGGCTTCCTGGAGCTGCTCATGTTTTAAATATAATTCTGCAAATTCCTCTATTCCATTTCCAAGGGTCACAAAGCCATAAGCATAATGGGAGAAGGAAATCTGATCCAGATCCTGATCCATGGAATAATAGGCGTAGCATTCTGTCAGAGGAAGAAGTGCAGCATAAATTGCCTGTATATGGGAAAGATCTGCCGCAGAAAAATGAAAGCGGCTGCAAAAATCCCTCCAGTCATCAGCGGATAATGTGGGGGTAAGCTTACATTTCATGGGAGTCCTCCTTTTTACTGGAAGCTGCCATTACAGCGGCAATTTCCTGAAAACGGCCGGTAATCTTCTCATAATTATTACGATGATGTGGAAAACCACAGTTCATACAGGATTTGATACCATTTTCTAAAAATTCACAGTTCCCACCACAGGATTTTCCGAGGGTATAAAGAGGACAATAACAAAAGAGGCAGTTAAAGTCCTTTTCCGGGATTCCTTTATGGCAAGGAAAGTATTCACATTTTTTGTTTTGAAAAAATTTATAATATTCACTCATAGTGCCATTATCATCTCACTTTTTTGGATTGAAATCAATAAAGAGTTTTCATACATTCCATGGTTGATAATTTGGAAGCAAGGTGTTAACCTTGTGTTTATATGAGCAAAATACGGAAGCAGATTTTAGGAGGAGTGCATCATGAGTGCAGAGAGTAAGACAAGAATGACGGAAGGGAGTATATCGAAGAAAATCATTTTTTTTGCGATCCCGCTTTTCCTGGGAAATTTGTTTCAGCAGTTATATAATACAGCCGATTCATTGATCGTTGGTAACTTCCTTGGGAGTAATGCGCTTGCAGCAGTCAGTTCGTCCGGAAACCTGATCTTTCTGATGGTTGGCTTTATGAATGGTATTGCGATGGGAGCGGGTGTCGTGATTGCCATGTACTATGGGGCAAAAAATACAGAAAAATTGCAGAGTGCGATCCATACGACCGTAGCTTTGGGACTGGTGGCAGGGTTGGCACTGACCGTGATCGGAATGTATTTGGCACCGAAAATTCTGGTGCTGATGGGAACGCCGGCGGAAGTACTGCCAGAGTCGGTATCATATTTCCGTACCTATTTTGCAGGATCCATGGGCGTTGTCATGTACAATATTTTTGTTGGGATTTTACAGTCTGTTGGGGACAGCAGGCATCCGCTGATCTATCTGATCATTTCTTCCTGCGTGAATGTTGTACTTGATATCTTTTTTATCGCAGGACTTGGTATGGGAGTGGGCGCAGCGGCTTTGGCAACTGCGATCTCACAGTTTTTAAGTGCATTTCTTTGTATGTTCCATTTGATGCGGACAAAGGAAGTATACCAGCTTCAGATCAGAAAGATCCGGTTTGAAGGCCAGATGTTAGGACAGATCATTCGAAATGGTGTGCCGTCCGGCTTTCAGAATTCCGTGATCGCGATTGCCAATGTCTTTGTGCAGAGCAATATTAACGCATTTGGGAAAATGGCGATGGCGGGCTGCGGATCTTACTCAAAGATAGAAGGATTTGCTTTTTTACCGGTAACCTGTTTTACGATGGCGCTTACAACATTCGTTGGTCAAAACCTTGGGGCAAAGCAGTATGACCGGGCAAAAAAAGGAGCATGGTTTGGAATTATTTGTTCTATTTCGATTGCAGAACTGATCGGAGTTGTGATTTACGCGGCGGCGCCAACACTGATCGCGGCATTTAACAGTGATCCGGATGTGGTGCATTATGGAGTTATGCAATCGAGGACGATCGCATTGTTTTATTTCCTGCTGGCATTTTCGCATTGTATTGCGGCAGTGCTGCGCGGTTCCGGAAATGCGTCAATTCCGATGATCGTCATGCTTTGTGTCTGGTGCCTGTTCCGTGTAAGTTATATCACGGTTGCGGTTCATTTTATCCCGGATATCCGTGTGGTATTCTGGGCATATCCGTTGACATGGAGTATCAGCTCCCTTATTTTTCTGGTGCTGTTTTTGCGTGGAAAATGGGTTTATGGATTTGAGAAAACGGTTTCGATTTCAGGATCGAGCTCATAGAGTGTGTTGCAGCAGCTTGCTATATCGGGAATATTTCCGGTATAGCAGGCTTTTTTTATGTAATAGGATTCGGGTGTCAAAAGGTCTACTCCATAATCTTTATTGGCAAATTGAACAAAAGAAATATGGAAAGTTTCTCTTTGTGCAATGGAGATAAGACTCATGAAGCGTGGAAGCCTCTGCTGAACACG
>CAKRLC010000092.1 GCA_934358955.1 uncultured Roseburia sp.
TCCTTATAGGCTGCGGCACCGTCTAAGGTAGCGGTGAGATCTAAGTCTTTTTCTGCAAGATATTTTTCGATGTAATCGTCCTGGATCGGGGATTTGCGGTTGTTTAACATGTCAACCTTCTCCGGGATGATGTCGACTGCGGTAACATGGTTATGCTGAGCGAGCAGGGTGGCAATGGAAAGACCAACGTAGCCGGTTCCTGCAACGGCGATGCGCAGTGGGGAAGGAGATGCAAGCTTATGGGATGCGGCAGCATTGATGAATACGCTGTCAGGTTCGAAGCCAAGTGCTTCTCCTAATTCTTCTAACTGTTGGATGGATGGAACAAAGTCCTGCTTCTCTAAGCGGGAGATCAAGGCGCGGTTGATGCCGGTTGCATCAGCGAGCTGCTGCTGTGTGAGGTTTTTTGCTTTGCGTCCCTCGGTGACAAGCTCTGCCAGACGGGATGTGGATAATTTCTTCATGATATGTCTCCTTTGATTATGTGTTATTTATAGTAACATTATGTAAGCTCTATGCTGTAATAAAAAAACAATTGTATTGTAGAACATTCAACGGATAATTGCAATATAAAAAGGGAAAAAAGTGCTTTGCACAACAAAAAGATCAAGAAATACCAAAATGAAAGTTATTTAAAATAACAAATATAAATAAAAATGAACAGAAATAGGAGGGTTTTCAAATGGCAAAATTAAAAGTTGGAGAGAAAATGCCGGATTTTTCATCCGTCACTGTATTTGATGCGGAGGAAAAACGTCTGAGTGACCGCGTGGGGGAAGGGAAGACTGCAATCGTATTTTTACGGTATTATGGATGTACGTTATGCCAGTATGACATTCATCTTTACGCAGAAAATTATAAGGATATCGCAGGCAGCAACGGAAAGCTGTTTGTGGTGCTGCAGTCGAAGCCAGAGACGATCAGAAAAACAGTTTCGGAAACGGATCTTCCGTTCGAGATCATCTGTGATCCGGAGGAGAAGCTTTACAAAGAATTTGAGATCAATCCGGCCAAAAATATGCTGGAATTAGGCAGCGTAGAGGTTATAGCGAAGATCGCAAAGGCGAAGAAGCTGTTTTCCCATGGTGAGTATGAGGGGGAGGAGCTTCAGCTGCCGGCAGCCTTTGTCGTAGAACCGGATCTGACGATCACGTATGCAAAATATGGAAAAAACGGTGCGGATGTGCCTTCACCGAAAGAGCTGAAAAAATTATTAAATGAATGAGAGAAAGTGCAAACAGTAATGGCATTGTTTTTTTCTTTGACCGCAGACACTATAACTTGAAATGGACTTTTCTGTTATGGTAAGATAAGGATAATCGTAACAATGTAAATACGTACAGAAAGTGTATGCGGGATGGAAAAAAAGATAAACAGAAAAGTATGGATACAGACAGCCGTCGTCTTTGTGATGGTGTTTCTGATATTTGGATTCGCGGTTTGCTTGATAAATAAGAACCGGGAAACAGAAGAAAAACTGAAGGCAGCCTATACGGCAGAGACAACGGTAAGCCGTGTGGAAGCGCAGCTTCGGCAATATCTGGCGGAGTCCAAGCTGATGGAGAACTTGATTGAAGCCGGATATGAGGTAGAAGGGGACAAGTTTGAAATCATATCGCAGATGATGCAGGATGAGAATGATGTGATCGAGGCACATGAGCTGGCGAAGAATGGTATCGTCAACCAGGTTTATCCGATGGAAGGAAATGAAGGTGTGCTTGGGCTGAACCTTTTTAAAAATGCAGATCGGAAAAAGGAAGCATATCTGGCAAAACGGACAGGAGAATATACGATTGCAGGACCATTTGAATTAGTGCAGGGTGGAAAAGGAGCGCTTTTGTTTGACCCGATCAATCTGGTCGATGAGAATGGACAGCGGACATTCTGGGGATTTTCTGTCCTGGTGCTGGACTGGGAGAAGTTTTTAAAAGAGATCGAACTGGAACGGCTGGAAACCGCAGATTATAATTATCAGATCTGGAAGCGGGATTTGTACAGCGGGGAAAAGATCGTGATCGCAGAGAATATGGAAACGCTGCCGGAGAGAACGTTAGAGGTAGCCTGCAAGGTTCCAAACGACACCTGGTATTTTGAGATCGTACCGGTAGAAGGCTGGACGTCGAAGGTGCAGCTCGTCTCAGGATACCTGATTGCTCTGTTACTTGCAATCGCGGCCACTGTCGGGTATTGGCAGGCGATCATGCGCCGCTACAAAGACGCCATCCATGCACAGGAGATGGAGGAGAGTGCAAGAAAGGCACAGGATGCGAATGATTCAAAGACACGCTTCTTATTTAATATGAGCCATGATATCCGTACGCCGATGAATGCGATCATCGGTTTTTCGGATCTGCTTGAAAGACACATCGACGAACGGGAAAAGGCAGTTGATTATATCCATAAGATCCGGGAGTCGAGTGATTTCCTGTTATCACTGATCAATTCGGTCCTTGAGATGGCAAGGATCGAAAGCGGAAAAGTCGAATTGAAGAAAGAAGTATGCTGTGTGCCGGAATTTATGGAATCCCTTTCTGCTGTTTTTGAGACATCGATCCGGGAGAAGAAGCTTGAGTACCGCTGCAATGTCAAAGTGGTGCATGAGTATGTGATGGGCGATGAGACGAAGCTGCGGGAAATTTTCCTCAATGTGATCAGCAATGCGGTAAAGTATACGCCGGAGGGCGGACGGATCTCACTGGATGTAAATGAGATCCAGACAGATCAGAAAGAGACAGCAACGTTTGTTATTACGTTACAGGACACCGGAATCGGAATGAGTGCGGATTATCTGCCGCATATTTTTGAAGAATTTACAAGAGAGCATACGAGCACGGAGAGCAGGGTGGTCGGTACCGGGCTGGGACTTCCTATCGTAAAATCACTCGTGGAGCTGATGGGTGGAACGATCCAGGTCGAAAGTGCACAAAATAAGGGAACGAAGATTGTGATCGTTCTGTCACCGGAGATCGCATCCGAAGAGGAGATTTTTGGAACACAGACGAAAATCAGTGATCCAAAGGCTGCACTTCTGGAAGGAAAACGCATTTTACTGGCAGAGGACAACGAATTAAACGCAGAGATCGCATTAGAAGTGTTGAAAGAAAGCGGATTTCTGGCAGAACGTGCAAAGGATGGCGAAGACTGTGTGAAGATGCTGAAGGAGAAGCCGGCAGGCTATTACGACCTGATTTTGATGGATATCCAGATGCCGCGCATGGATGGGTATGAAGCAACAGAATGTATCCGGAAGCTTAAGGATGAGCGCGCAGCGATCCCAATCGTGGCAATGACGGCGAATGCATTTGAGGAAGATAAGAAAAAAGCATTTGAAGCAGGCATGAATGATTATGTAGCGAAGCCGATCGACCGGGACAGGCTGATCGAGACTATTGGACAGCTGATTGGTTAGTATTGGAATCTGCGCTTAGATTGTGAGGGCAGACGGCTGTTTATTCTCGATAAAGAGTGAATCTGGCGGGCCAAAGCTGTGATGGTGGATAGGAACAACGATAATATGAGGTATGATATAATATGAAGATGGAAGGCTATTATTCATCCGGCGAATTTGCCCAAATGGCGCATATCACGAAAAAAACGATACGTTATTATGATGAACATCATATTTTAAAGCCATCCCTGGTGAATGAGAATGGGGCAAGGTTTTACACCGATGCAGACTTTGCAAGATTACAGCAGATTTTATTTTTGAAGTATCTGGGTTTTTCGCTGGATGAGATCCGGGAAATGACCGTGCGCAATTCCGACAAGCATTTTTTGTCAGAGTCTTTGCATATGCAGCTTGGCCTGATTGAGGAGAGGATGGGACAGTTAGAGCTGATGAAGCGGGCATTGACGGATGCAGGAAAGGCTGTGGATGCCGGTGAGACCGTTGACTGGAGTAAGATGCTGCAGCTTGTAAATGCCAATGAGTTAGAGCAGAAGTTAAAGAAGCAGTATCAGAACGTGTCGAATATTATGGCGCGTATTTCCCTGCACAGCGAATTTTCGGAAAATGAGCAGGGCTGGTTCGAGTGGATGTTTGAGCAGTATGAGATCAGACCGGGAAGCCGGGTGCTGGAGTTAGGCTGCGGGGATGCATCGCTGTGGCTGCAGAATATAGACCGGATACCGGAAGAAACAGAGATCACGCTGTCTGACATTTCAGACGGAATTGTGCGTGATGCAAAGAAAACGGCAGTCGGACGGGATCCGCGGTTCCATTTTGAGGTGATGGATGCACATCATATGAATGCACTGGACGAATCCATGGATATGGTGATCGCCAATCATGTCCTTTTTTACTGTGAGGATGTGCAGAAGGTGTGCAGGGAAGCAGCGCGTGTGTTAAAGCCGGGCGGTCTGTTTGTGTGCAGTACTTATGGTAAGAACCACATGAAGGAGATCGGTGAGCTGGTAGAGGAATTTGATGACCGGATCGTGCTGTCAGCAGACCGGCTTTATGAAGTGTTCGGAAAAGAGAACGGGGCAGATATGCTTTGCATGGAATTTTCTGATGTGGAATGGAGACAGTATGAGGATGCGCTGAATGTGACGAAAGCGGAGAGCCTGATCGCATATGTGCTTTCCTGCCATGGCAACCAGAACCGGTATATCGTGGACCGCTACAAGGAGTTCCGTTCCTTTGTGCGCAAAAAAACAGAGAAAGGCTTTCATGTCACGAAGGATGCAGGGCTGTTCCTTGCGAAGAAACACACTTTAAAATGAAAAATTTGAAAAAAGTACTTGAAGGTGCCCTTGGGGCACCTTTTATAATGGAAGCATACAGGAAGAAAAGAGTTTTCTGTTATGGAAAAATTGTTAAAAATAATTGCACAAAGGACTGACGATTGGGGCTTTTGCGCAAAATAAAAATCAAAAAAGAGAGGATAGCAAGATGAAGAAAACAATCATTGTAACTGGTGGTGCCGGATTTATCGGCGGAAATTTTGTTTATCATATGTTAAACAAATATCCGGAGTATCGTATCGTATGCGTGGACTGTCTGACTTATGCAGGAAATCTTTCCACATTAAAGGAAGCATTAGAGAATCCAAACTTCCGCTTCTGCAAGATCAATATCTGCGACAGGGAAGCAATCTATAAATTATTTGAAGAAGAGCATCCGGATGTTGTTGTAAACTTCGCAGCAGAGTCTCATGTAGACCGTTCCATCGAGAACCCGGAAATTTTCTTAGATACCAACATCAAAGGAACTGCTGTTATGATGGATGCCTGCCGTAAATATGGTATCGAGCGTTATCATCAGGTTTCTACAGATGAAGTATACGGCGATCTGCCATTAGACAGACCGGACCTGTTCTTTACAGAAGAAACACCGATCCACACAAGCAGCCCATATAGCTCTTCCAAAGCAGGTGCAGACCTTTTAGTACTTGCATATCACAGAACTTACGGTCTCCCTGTAACGATCAGCCGTTGCTCTAATAACTATGGACCATATCATTTCCCGGAGAAGCTGATCCCGCTTATGATCGCAAATGCACTTGCAGATAAGCCACTCCCTGTATACGGCGAAGGCTTAAATGTACGTGACTGGTTATATGTAGAAGATCACTGCAAGGCAATTGATCTGATCATCCACAACGGACGTGTCGGCGAAGTATACAATGTCGGCGGACATAATGAAAAACAGAACATTGAGATCGTTAAGATCATCTGTAAAGAGCTTGGAAAACCGGAAAGCCTGATCACACACGTTGGTGACCGTAAAGGACATGATATGCGTTATGCGATCGATCCGACCAAGATCCACAACGAACTTGGATGGCTGCCGGAGACAAAATTTGAAGACGGTATTAAAAAGACGATCCAGTGGTATCTTGACAACCGTGAATGGTGGGAGACGATCATTTCCGGTGAATACCAGAATTATTATGAAAAGATGTATGGAAATCGTTAAGGAGAGCCAATGAAAGTATTTGTAACAGGTGTTTGTGGCCAGCTTGGTCATGACGTGATGAATGAACTGAACAGACGCGGTTATGAAGGAATCGGAACAGACATCGCACCGGAGTATTCCGGCGCGATGGATGGCACACCGGTGACAACGATGCCGTATGTTTCCCTTGACATAACAGATAAGGCAGCCGTGACAAAAACAATCAAAGAGATCGCTCCGGATGTTGTGATCCACTGTGCGGCATGGACAGCAGTGGATATGGCAGAGGATGATGAGAATGTGGCAAAGGTCCGCGCGATCAATGCAGGCGGAACAGAAAATATCGCGCTTGTATGTAAAGAGTTAGATTGCAAGATGGTCTATATTTCTACGGATTATGTATTTGACGGACAGGGAACAACTCCATGGGATCCGGACTGCAGGGAC
This sequence comes from uncultured Roseburia sp., assembly GCA_934358955.1. Taxonomy (GTDB): domain Bacteria; phylum Bacillota; class Clostridia; order Lachnospirales; family Lachnospiraceae; genus Roseburia. The sequence continues at coordinate 6,347 of CAKRLC010000092.1, forward strand.
TACAAGCCGCTGAATGTTTATGGACAGACAAAGCTGGAAGGAGAGCTTGCGGTATCCGGTAATCTGGACAAGTATTTTATTGTGCGGATCGCCTGGGTATTCGGTGTCAATGGAAAGAATTTTATCAAGACAATGTTGAATGTAGGCAAGAAGTTCGACACAGTGCGTGTTGTAAATGACCAGATCGGCACACCGACCTACACTTTTGACCTGGCAAGACTTTTGGTTGACATGATCGAGACAGAGAAGTATGGCTATTATCATGCAACGAACGAGGGCGGCTATATTTCCTGGTATGATTTTACCTGTGAGATTTTCAGACAGGCAGGATATACAACAAAGGTTGTTCCGGTTACGACTGAGGAATATGGTCTGTCTAAGGCTGCACGTCCATTTAACAGCAGACTGGAGAAGAAGAAACTCGTTGAAGCAGGATTTACGCCGCTGCCAACATGGCAGGATGCGCTCAGTCGTTATCTGAAGGAAATTGAATACTAATATAGTGTTCTGCAAATAATTGCACCAATAACTTGTATGAAATTTCAGCTGCGGTATCAGAGAAAATTGACGCAGCTGGAAATTAGTACATCATGGGCATTGCTCAGAAATGGCATGGGCAAAAATGGAGATATCATAACGGTATCTCCATTTTTGTGCTTAAATAAGAATTTGTTATAAAGGGTAAGCGGGATAATTTGATTGACGCGCAAAGACGATAGTAGTAAAATGTTTCCGTAAAGATTTTGATATATGATATATCATATGATTCGGGTGTCAAAAAGTCTACGTCATAACCTATATTGGCAAATTGCACAAAAAATATTTCAAGTTTCTCTTTGTGCAATGAAGATAAGACTCAAGAAGCGTGGAAGCCTCTGCTGAACACGCTTCTTGCTTTCAGAGGCTTATCGGAATGTTTTGCACAATGAAACTTGCAATATTTTTTGTGCAATTTGACATTCTAAGCTAAGATACAGGCCTTTCAACATCTGAATCAGTTTATATGAGAAGACAAGGAGATAAAAATGGGAAAATATTTTGGAACAGACGGTTTCCGTGGAGAAGCAAATGAAAATTTGACAGCAGATCATGCATATAAAATCGGACGTTTTCTTGGATGGTATTACGGAGAATTGAAACGCCGCAGTGGTTCAGAGGAACCGGCGCGTATCGTGATCGGTAAGGATACAAGAAGATCCAGCTATATGTTCGAGTACGCTTTGGTAGGAGGTCTTGTGGCTTCCGGAGCAGATGCTTACCTGCTTCATGTAACAACGACTCCTTCTGTAGCTTATGTTGCCCGCGTGGATGGATTTGACTGTGGTATCATGATCTCTGCAAGCCACAATCCATATTACGACAATGGAATTAAGCTGATCAACGGCAATGGTGAGAAGATGGACGAAGAGACGATTCTCCTTGTAGAGGCTTATCTGGACGGCGAACTGGAAGTGTTCGGCGAAAAATATACAGAAGTACCATATGCACACAAAGAGAAGATCGGCTGCACGGTTGACTATGTAGCCGGACGTAACCGCTACATTGGTTATCTGATCTCTCTTGGAGTATATTCCTTCAAGGGTGTGAAGGTCGGACTTGACTGCGCAAACGGAAGCTCCTGGAATATCGCAAAATCTGTGTTTGATGCCCTTGGTGCAAAAACATATGTGATCAATGCAGAACCAAATGGTGTGAACATTAATAATAATGCAGGTTCCACACATATCGAAGGACTGCAGAAGTTTGTAAAAGAAAACGGACTGGATGTCGGCTTTGCTTATGACGGAGATGCAGACCGCTGCCTTTGCGTGGATGAGAACGGGGACGTGATCGACGGAGATGCAATCCTTTACATTTACGGACGTTATATGAAAGAACGCGGCAAGCTTGTCACAAATACAGTTGTTACAACGGTTATGTCCAATTTTGGTCTGTATAAGGCGTTCGATGAGATCGGTGTCGACTATGCAAAAACAGCAGTCGGTGACAAATACGTTTACGAATATATGACTCAGAATGGCTGCCGTCTCGGTGGAGAGCAGTCCGGTCATATTATTTTCTCCAAATATGCATCTACCGGTGATGGTATCCTCACCAGCTTAAAGATGATGGAAGTTATGATGGCTCGCAAAAAGAAGATGAGCCAGCTGATGGAAGGCTTAAAGATTTATCCACAGGTGCTTGTCAATGTCAGAGTAAAGGATAAAGCGCTTGCGCAGGCAGACGCAGATGTTCAGGCAGCAGTAGCCGCAGTGACAGAGGCGCTTGGCGATACCGGACGTATTTTAGTCAGGGAATCCGGAACAGAACCACTCCTTCGTGTTATGGTTGAAGCTGAGACAGAAGATCTTTGTAGAAAATACGTGGATCAGGTTGTGAATGTTGTACGCGAAAAAGGTCACGAAGTGAAATAAATCCTTTGAAAAAATCCAGAATATTTGATATAATGGAAAATGCATCTGATGCAGCAGATGTTGGAAGAGATCCGATATCCCTGCCGGTGCGAATATACAATAATTAGAAATCGAGGAATGTAACATGGCATTATTGGAACAGTGGCAGAAAGTTGCCTATAATGAAAAAGCAGATAGAGGCGAATTACAGAGATTCTGGCAGAGATACTTCCTTTTAGAGAAGGGTGTATATGAACAGCTTTTAACAAATCCGGACGAGAAGGTAGAAGGAACTGTAAAAGAGCTTGCAGAGAAGTATCACCTCAGTGTTATGGAGATGACAGGATTCTTAGACGGAATTAACGACAGCTTAGTAGAAGCAAATCCAATCGACACCATGGAAGAAGATACAAAAGTAAGCCTTGCTTTTGACAAAGAGAAGTTATACAAGAACATGGTTGATGCAAGAGCTGACTGGTTATATGATTTACCACAGTGGGATCAGATTTTCGATGCTGAGAAGAAGAAAGCATTATTCTTAGAGCAGAAGAAATCCGGTACCGTTCATGTAGGTAAGAAGGTTGGACGTAACGATCCATGCCCATGCGGAAGCGGCAAGAAATACAAACACTGCTGCGGAAGATAGGATTTTTCGACGAAAGCACTTTACAGATAAGACAAAAGGGTATAGAATGACCCTAGTGAAAACGTTGAAGAGAAGAGTAACATAGGGAACAGTCCCAGAGAGGAATACATTTGGTGTGAGTATTCCGGCTGAGAAGTATGTGAAGACCAGCTCTGAGTGACCCCAATCCGGTCCGGTGATACCGTTATCATCAAGAATGAGATTTCTTCGGAATGGACAGACCGTACAGGTTTGATAGGACGAAGAGATGAAGATGGGTGGAACCACGATAAGCAGATCGTCCCTGATATTGCAGAATGCAGTATCAGGGATTTTTTATGTAACAAAAGATTCTGATTGGATAATCAAAGGTACTGCCTGCAGAAACTTATTTTTAGAAAATAGAGAGGAAATGAAGAAAATGGTAGATTTTAAAGCAGACGAAAGACTGAATACGTTAAACCATTCCTGCGCCCATGTTATGGCACAGGCAGTAAAGCACTTATACCCACAGGCAAAGTTCTGGGTAGGACCTGTTGTAAAAGAAGGTTTTTATTATGATATCGATCTTGGTGATGACATCATCAATGACGAAGCGATCGCAGCGATCGAAAAAGAAATGAAGAAAGTCTGCAAGGAAGGCAAAAAGATTTACAGACGTGAAATCTCAAAAGCAGAAGCATTAGAGCTGTTCAAGGATGATCCATACAAGCTGGATCTGATCGAAGATCTTGAAGATGGCAATATCTCTGTTTATGATCAGGGAGACTTTACAGACCTTTGCCGTGGACCTCATGTAGACAATACAAAGTTATGCAAGAACTTTAAGCTTGTAAAATATTCCGGTGTATACTGGAAGGGCGATGCCAACAATCACGTTATGCAGCGTATCTACGGTGTGTGCTTCCCGACAGCAGAGGAATTAGAGGAGCATTTGAAACTTCTTGAGGAAGCAAAGGATCGTGACCACAGAAAGATCGGTAAAGAGATGAACCTGTTCATGTCAGATGATCTTGTAGGACGTGGACTTCCGATGTTCCTTCCAAAGGGATATACAGTATGGCAGGAGCTTGAGAACTACATCAAAGCAAAAGAAAGAAAACTTGGTTACCTTCATGTTATGACACCTTGTGTAGGTACTGTTAATTTATATAAAACATCCGGTCACTGGGATCATTACAAGGACAATATGTTCCCTGCAATGGAAATGGAAGGAGAGTCTTTCGTTCTCCG
>CAKRLC010000093.1 GCA_934358955.1 uncultured Roseburia sp.
AATCTTTCCTTCTTTTACTTCTGACGGATGCATATTTTCATTCTGTGCGATCTTACGCAGGCGTTCCGCACCTTCATTTTCATGAAGCATTCCATCTGTCTTCTCCCAGACATACAGATGTTCTTTTCCAATCGAAAGCAATGCCGGAATATCTTCTTCTGTGACAACATGGCCCTTCCGGAATCTTGCATCTTTCGTCACTCCCGGAATGATCTGTGTCATATCGTGACATAATACGCGCCCTGCTGCATCTTCTGTTCTGATCAGTTTCATATTTTCCTCCTCATTTTCTTTTTGTTTACATTATCATCATGATATATTCTGTATATAGCAGAATAAAAAATCTGCCGTTTTCGCAATTTCCTCCAGTGGGAACACATTTTCGCAATCTGGAATCTCCACATCACTGATCACCGCCAGACATTCTTCCGGCAATAACGGCATGGGTTTTCCGGTTCCCTTCCGGTGCAGCATAATCTTCGGCCATGGTCCTTGTTTAAATCCTTCCGTCAGGATCAGATCTACTCCGTCTATCTTTTTCAGAAATTCTTCCGGGTCTGTCTGTCTGTTTTCCATCAATACCGCTTTTTCCGATGAGATCAGTCCCGTTACATCTGCCCCGGCTTTTGTGAAACGGTCACTGTCTTTTCCTTCGTGGTCAATTTCAAAGCGGTGTCCGTCATGTTTCACAATTGCGATCTTAAGTCCCCGTGCTTTCAGCTTTGGGATTAATCTCTCCAAAAATGTCGTCTTACCGGTGCCGGAATATGCAACAAAAGATACAACCGGAATATCTGTGTGCAGTTCTTTTTCCAGTCTAACTTCTGATCGTTCTGTAAATGTCTGATATTCCTCCCTGGTATTGATATTTTGGAATTTACGGCTTCCATCCGTCAATCCTTCTACAGCTACATAACACACTCTCAGACGCCCCAGCAGATGCTTTACCTTCAAATCTCCTGATTCCAGCTGTTCTTTCAGAATCTCCAGTATAGATTTCCGATACCATGCACAGAGCACGTATTTCTTTCCGGTCCTGTCTACCGGGATTACTGCATCGATTCCATCCTCAAAATAGACCGCTAATTCTTCTGCTACCTGCCAGTCTATAAAAGGCATATCGCAGGAAGTCACCCATATCTTTTCATAACTTGCCACACACATAACCGAATATATTCCCATCAACGGTCCTTTGTTCTGTTCCAAATCTTCAATATGCGTTACCTTTATCTCAGAATAATCATTCTTTCTTCTTACTGAAAGAAACATTTCATCCGGACCGTTATCCATTACATTCCTTACAATTTGTTCTAAAAATGTATATTCACCAATCTGTAATTTTGCTTTGTCCTGCCCCATCCTACGGCTTTCACCACCACACAGAATTGCGGCACTTACCTTTGATTGCACAATAAAAAACCTGCTCTTTCTGAAAAAAGAGCAGGCTAAACACAGGAAAAACAATCATCTTTGATTTTCCTGTCTTATCTTCACTGCTCTCCTTTCCAAATATGCGGGAGGCAGATACGTTTCCCTATCTACCCTGAGGAACTGACAGTTTTCTGTCATTCCTGGCCTGCATCCCGTCACTTTTTTCACGTCTTAGGCATGCCGGCTTCGGAGAACCCTTTCTATCATTTTATTTTATACGAAGTTCCAGTCTCTGTAAAGCTGAAATTATTCTTCCAAAACAACACGACACGGCATAGATTTATACAATAGAAATCCTGATAACTCATCATGATACTCCATACTGCACACTTCATTGATATTAGTTTCTTTCCATTCTCCTAACATATTTACTCCACCACTTCCAAACGGAGCATGAATGCAGCCTCTTGTTATTTCACATATATTTGCTCTAAATGACTGTTTTCCAAATACGGTTTCTATCCATATTTTCTGCCCTTCATTTATTCCTAATTCTTTTGCATCTTCCAAATTGATATCTGCTACCGGATATGGTTCTAACTGTATGATTTCACGAACAGCCGGACCGAAAGATGCAAAACGCACGGCACTTCTTGCGCCTGTAGTCAATATCATAGGATATTCTTCTTTGCTTCCCAACTCTTTTATTCCTCTGATATCTTTATAAACCGGCAGTCCTGTGTATCCGCATTCCTCTATAAGTTTTGAACAGATTTCAAATTTTCCAGACGGTGTCGGAAATCCCGGCATTCCATCTTTCCTAAGATCACCCGTTTGGTATTTTTTATATTTTACAGGAGATTTTTGTGGCATAACTGCTTCTGAACATTTTAATTTTTCTAATAATTCTCTGTTTCCATCCAACATCCACAATTCCGTATCCTCATCGCTTTTGGGATAAACTTCCCCAAAGCCCATTTTTTCAGCCAGTGCCTGTAAAATATGAACATCGTTTCTTGCTTCTCCCAATGGTTGAATAATTCGATTTCGAAGTTTCCAACCAAATAAGGGGCTGCTGACAGGTATTTGATTTTCATAGTATGTAGTTGCTGGGAACACTACGTCTGCGTACATAATCTCTTCTGACATAAAACGTTCATTCACAACCAGAAAATCCAATTTTTCATAAACTTTATGCCATAATTTTTTATCAGGATATGTCAATGCCGGTGATGCTGCTGCAATTAGAAGCCCTCTAACCGGATAAGGATCATCATTTAACACTGCTTTTGGTATTTCACTAAATTGTCCCTGGCCGACTATTCCATAAAACAGCGGAAATTCTTTGCTTCCTATTGGCTGATTCTGTTCCGGAACTTTTTTTAATTTCAGAGTAGGAAAATGACCTCCGTTAATATACATACCGCCTTCTACATCATATTTTCCTGTAATTGCCCATAAAATCTGTATTGCACGATAGTTCTGTACTGCGCTTCTCTGATATTCTATTCCCGTATACACACTTAATACAGCTTTTGTTGTACTGCATAATTTATCCGCAAGCAATCGTATAATTTCACAATCCACACCACAATAATCTGACATTTCTTCAACGGTGATTTGTTTTAGATATTCTGAAAATTCCTCAAAACCTTCTGTATATTTTTCCACAAATTCTTTGTCATATTTTTCTTCCTCTACGATTATTTTAAGCATTGCAAGTGCAAGTGCTCCATCCGATCCGGGAACAACTGGAATCCACCAGTCAGCCTCCATACCCATTCCTTTTTTTCTCGGATCGATAACAATCAGATATGCACCTCTTTTTTGTGCCGCTTTTACTTTTTCATATAAACGTCCCGGACCAGAATTTGTTTTCAAATTTGTTCCCCATACAACTACGATTTCTGCATTCTCAAAATCAGCCTGGATCATTCCTTGTGGAATTCCCAGTGTCGTAATCGGAGTAATAACATTGGCAGCTGTAAAGCACGTAGCACCACAACTCATATCATTTGGAGAACCCAGATGTTGAAAAAATGCATCTTTTCCTGCTATTGCACGCATGGTCCCGTCTTCTCTTCCGCTGGTTCCGACATATGATGCGAGTGCCCGGGCTCCGTATTGTTTTTTTATGTTCAAAAATCCTTCCGCAGCCTTTTCCAGTGCCTCTTCCCAGGTTGCTCTCCTGAATTTTCCTTCTCCTTTTTTTCCTATACGGACCATTGGATGCAAAATTCGGTCTTTTGAATATATAATTTCTTTTGACAATGCTCCTCTCGGGCATACTCTGCCAAACGGAGAATCTTTATCCGGCTCCACTTTTACTAATTTACCATTTTCAATTGTTGCTTCTATCCAACATTTATCAGGACATATTCCACATAATCCTTTTTTCTTTTCATTTTCCATCTCATTTACTTCCGAACTTTTTTTTCAGGCGATTAACAGCATCTTTCAGAATATCTCTGGAACATGCGACATTGAATCGCAAAAATCCTTCTCCTTCTTTTCCAAAAAAATCTCCTGCATTTGCAATAATTCCGCATTCATTTTTTACTACTTCCTGGATATTTTCTACATCAATTCCTGCATTCCGAAAGTCCACCCAGACAAGATATGTTCCTTCCGGCTTTCGCACATACAAACCTGGCATGTTTTGCTGAATCTCACCCACAAAATAATCCAGATTATCATTGATATATTTATTTAACTCATCCAACCATTCCCCAGATTCATCATAAGCTCCAGTCAATGCTGCTTCTGCAAACGCATTGCTTTCCGATGCATGAAATTTCGATGCATTTTCCATAAAAGCTTTCCTCAATTCTTCGTCTGCAATAAAACAATTTGCAACATGAATACCGGCAAGATTAAAAGCTTTTGACGGAGATGTAAATATAAAGCTTCTTTTTCTTATTTTCTCAGACAAACTGGTAATGAACACATGTCTGTTCCCTTCTGACAAAAGTTCACTGTGAATATCATCTGACAAAATATACAGGTTATGCTCTTCACATATTTGGGCAAGTTCTCTTAATTCCTCTTCTTTCCACACTCTTCCCGTAGGATTATGTGGATTACAGATAATCACTGCTTTTGTCCTAGATGTAATTTTGCGTTCCAGATCCTCATAATCCATCGTATAATATCCGTTTTCATTTTTCATACGATTCTCTACAATTACTCTGTTATTATCTTTAACCACTTCAAAAAAAGGGCCATATGCAGGGGTTTGGACAATAATTTCATCTCCTGGTTTTGAAATTGTCTGTATTGCATAAGCAAGCCCCACCACAACATTAGGGATAAAGCAGATTTCTTCTCGCTCTAATTCATATCCGTGTCTTTGCTTCATCCATCTCATAACTGACTGATAATATTTTTCCGACAAAAACTGATAACCAAATGCCCCTTGTCCAGCTACTTTTTTTAAATTATTCTGAATTGCAGGCGCAATCTGAAAATCCATATCTGCAATCCACATTGGCAAATCTGTCTGTTTAATAAAAGGTACATCCCACTTTACACAATTCGTACCTTTTCGTTCTATTCCTCTCTCAAAATCATACATACTACTTACTCCTTTCATACTACTGTCCCTTCAGCTTATGACAGGCAACAAAATGTTCCTTCGATACCTCCTGCAATTCAGGCATCTTTCTCCTGCATATCTCTTCTGCTATCGGACAGCGATTACAGAATACGCATCCCTCAGGCACATCTACAGGACTTGGCACCTCACCCTTCAATCTGATTATTTGTCTTTCTTTTTCTTTTTTGGGATCTGGAATCGGGATGGCAGACATTAAAGCACTGGTGTAAGGATGTACTGGATGATCATATAATTCATCGGCCTCTGCCAGTTCCACCATTCTTCCCAGATACATCACCCCAACCCGGTCAGATATATGTTTCACCATCGAAAGATCATGTGCGATAAAAATACTTGTCAAATTTCTTTCTTTCTGCAGACGTATTAACAAATTGACCACCTGTGCCTGAACTGACACATCCAATGCAGATATCGGTTCATCACATAACAGAAATTCCGGATTCACAGCAAGTGCTCTGGCAATTCCTATTCTCTGACGTTGTCCACCTGAAAATTCATGCACGTAGCGGCTTGCATGTTCTGGATTAAGTCCAACCTGCTTCAATAATTTCTGCACCTCTTCTATCTCTTCTGCTTTCGAACAAGTTAAATGATGGATTCTCATTCCCTCAGCAATGATATCATGAACTTTCAGCCTTGGATCCAGGGAAGAATATGGATCCTGAAATATCATCTGAGCCTGACGCATAAACTCTTTTTTTTCAGAGCCTTTCAAATTATGCACGTCTTTACCTCGATAGAGAACTTCTCCATCTGTTTTCCCATACATTCCAATGCAGGTTCTTCCACAAGTCGTCTTTCCGCAACCAGATTCCCCTACTATTCCTAATGTTTCTCCTTTATAAATATTAAAAGAGACATCATCCACAGCTCTTAAATACTGCTTTGAATGTAGTTTAAAATACTTTTTCAGATGTTTCACTTCCATTAATATTTCACGTTCCACTGCTATACCCCCTCTGTCAGATCTATATCTTGATATACGGAATCAGGATGGTACAGCCAGCAGGCTGCCTTGTGCCCCGGTTCAAATTCATATTCTGGCGGCATTGCCTCTACACATATCTTCATACAATGCTTACACCTTTCTGCAAATGGACATCCTTCTGGCGGACAGATTAAATCCGGTGGTGTTCCTTCAATTGATACCAGTTTCTGTTTATGTCCCAGTTCCAGATTCGGTGCCGCATTTAATAGCGCCCATGTATACGGATGTTTGTATTGATAAAAGATTTCATCACTCGTCCCCATCTCCACAACCTTTCCTGAATACATAACAACAATATGATCTGCAATATTTGCAACAACTCCTAAATCGTGCGTGATCATAATAATTGTTGTACCTGTTTCCTTCTGGATTTTTTTCATAAGATCCAGAATCTGTGCCTGTATCGTAACATCTAACGCTGTTGTCGGTTCATCTGCAATCAGTATCTCTGGATTTGCGGATAAAGCAATTGCTATCATCACTCTCTGTCTCATACCACCAGATAATTCATGTGGATATTTTTTTATACATAGTTCCGGATCCGGAATTCCTACCATCTCAAGCATATGTATTGCTTGCTTTTTCGCATCGGCTTTCGAAACATTCGAATGATTTGTGATATTCTCCATAACCTGTTTCCCTATGTTCATAGTAGGATTCAAAGAAGAAAGGGCATCCTGAAATATCATAGAACATCTGGCTCCTCTATACTCTTTCCATTCTTTTTCTGACTGCTTGAGAATATTTTTTCCGTGATACAAAATCTGACTTTCTTTTCCGATTTCACCTGGTGGTTGTGCGATCAGCCCCATCACAGCTTTTGATGTAACCGACTTCCCACAGCCCGATTCTCCCACAATTGCAAGTGTCTCTCCCTTTTTTGCATAAAATGAAACATCTCTGACTGCCTGCACTTCTCCTGCATATGTATGAAAAGATACCCGCAAATTTTTGATATCTATTATTTTTTCCATTTACCTACCTCTATTTCATGATCTTTGGTTCCAATGCATTTCTTAATGCATCTCCCAAAATATTAAAACTAAACACTGTCAGCACAATAAACAATCCTGGAAAAACTGCAAGAAGCGGCTGATCCATAATATACACCTGTGCACTTTGTAGCATTGTTCCCCATGAAGCTTTTGGAAGCTGTACTCCAAGTCCCATAAAACTCAATGCTGATTCTGTCAATATTGCTCTTGCCACAGCCAGACTTGCCGCCACAATAATAGAAGCACTCATATTAGGAATAATATGTTTAAAAATAATGTACCCGTCACTTGCCCCCAAATGTCTGGATGCCAACACAAAATCCCGTTCTTTTAATGACAGTGTTTCAGCTCTTGTAATACGGGCTATCTGACACCATTCAAATAATCCAAGAATAATAATCATCGAATACACTTTTGGTGGAAATACAGAATTAATGACTACCATCAGTAAAAAACTTGGTACTGACATAAAAATATCTGTAAACCGCATTAGTATTACATCTACTTTCCCACCCATATAACCACTGACTGTACCAATCACAGTACCTATCGCTGTTGACAGAATCATAGACAAGAAGCCTACAGCCAGCGAAATTCTTCCACCGTATAAAGCTCTGGTAAAATAGTCTCTTCCCAGGTCATCTGTCCCAAAAAGATGTTTTATAGATGGTGCCGCAAGTTTATTTAACAGATCCTGTTCATCCGGATCATAAGGACTTAATGGTGCAAATATTGCCAAAAGTAATATCACAGCCAAGATTACAGTACAAAAAACAGCAAGTTTATTTTCCATGATAGAACGCATGACATCTTTTAAAATTCCTCTGTCATAATCTGCCATCATTTTTTCTTCTTTTTTTTGTACTTTCTGAAAACTATCTTTATTTGGAATATAATTTTTTCTCAATTCCATAATTAGCGTTTCACCTCCTGACGTATTCTTGGATCTGCAACAGCATACAGAATATCTGCTAAAAGATTACCCAGAATCAGAATCAGACATGAGAACATCGTATAGCCCATAATCAAAGGATAATCTCTTCCATTGGCTGCATCCATTGCCATTCTTCCAATTCCCGGCCATGCAAATACGCTTTCAACAACGAAAGAACCACAAACCAGTCCCGCAAGATTAATGCCAGCAAGTGTAATAATTGGAAGCAGACAGTTTTTCAATACATGTCGGAACAATATTTTTGTCTTGCTGGTTCCCTTAGACATAGCTGTCAATACATAGTCTTCTTCCAGTTGGCTGATTGTATTAGATCTTATATATCTTGTAAATACAGCCATATTATTCAAACTCAGAACAATTGACGGCAATATCAGGTGTTTGATCAAATCTGCTGTACTCTGTATTCCGACACTGTACATACCACTACTCGGAAGAATTTGTAATTTCAAAGAAAAAATAATGATTAAAACCATAGAGAGCCAAAACGGTGGAATTGATATCCCTACATATGTCAGAAATCCAATGATATTGTCTGCCATTTTATTCTTTTTCAATCCCGCCCATAAACCAAGTGGTATTGCAAAAATCAAAGATATTGCAAACGCAGTCCCCATCAATATCAGCGTTGCCGGAAGACGCTCTCCGATTATTTCTGTGACAGGTCTTTTATTTTTCAATGAAATTCCAAGGTCTCCATGAATCACATGACCTGCCCATCTGAAATACTGTTCTGCAATATTCCCGTCCAGTCCATAAGATTCTCTGATGTTCTGTAGCTGTTCCTGTGTCATTCCTGGTTTCGAATAATTATCCATCGGATCTCCCGGTGCTGCCTGAATGATAAAAAAAGAAAAGATGCTTACCAGTATAATAACCGGAATCAACCCCAGTACTCTTTTTATAATATAATTTTTCAAAATATTTTCATCCTCACATTTTAACGTATTTAGGAAAAAGCCGCCTTGCATTGCATGGCGGCTTTTCGGCCTAGATGATTGTTTACTATTTTTCCATTGTAATCTTTGTATAGTCCTCGAAAATCGGAACTCTCTTAATTGCATCCAATCCTTTGAATTCCTTTCTTGCTACCATCACATAATTTGTATTTGCCATTGGATAGAAAGAATAATCTTCATTCATCTGCTCCTGAAGAGCCTTGAAATTCTTATCTCTGTCTTCCGTTGTCAATGACTGTGTTGCTGTTTTCCATGCTTCTTTCGTCTCAGGACTTACATAAAATCCTTTTTCCACAAGATCTCCTGACCAGCCTGTCATCTTTGTTGCAGGATCCGCATTCATCTGATCCATACCATTGGAAGCAAGATCCCATGAAGTATCTTCTTTAAAGCTTCCACTAATCCATGCTGCAAATAAATGAGGGAAGAAAGCAGAGCCATCCATTCCTTCAATTTCAAGATTTACATCTATCTTCTTCAACTGCTGTTGAACAATCTGTGCTGTTTCTTTCATATTCGGTCTCTGCTGGAAATAGATATAATGCAATGTTTTACCAGACAGTCCGGAACTTTTTGCAAGTTTCTTGGCTTCTTCTATGTTCTGCTGATAACCTTTCATCTCATCATTATAATAAAGATTTTCCGGTGAGCAGAAGTTCTTTGCCGGTTTTGCAAGTTCTTCTGATCCATATGCACCATCTACAATTTCATCATCATTCAAGGCAAGACAGATTGCTTTTCTTGCATCTTCGTTTTTCATAATCTCACTCTGATAGTTGAAAGCAAGATAATTCAGACGTCCTTCTGGAATATTATACACTGTATAATTATCATCCTTTTTATACTTGTCAAGCTTTGTCTGGCTTGTCACACGCATAACCGAAAGTTCTCCGCTCTGAAGTGCTGCCTCCTGCGCACTCTGATCTGGCATGATTTTTATGATTACCTGATCCAAACTTGCTTTTCCTCTATAATAATCATCATATCTTTCATAGGTAATACTTTCGCCTTCTTTATACTCTTTCACTTTAAACGGACCAGAACCAATTCCTTTATTTGCTGCCTCTGTCTGTTCACTGACATTTGTTCCTTTAAATACATGTTTAGGAAGTGGTTGTAATCTTCCGAATTCTGTCTCAAAAGCACTGTTCGGTTCCTGTAATGTAATATTCAAAGTAAGATCATCCACTTTTTCAACACTAATTGGTTTTCCATTATAAGAAATGTTGCTTGGATCAGCACCATTTGCAGGATCTAATAATACATCAATCGTGAAGATAATGTCATCGACCGTAATCGGCTCCCCATCATGCCAGGTCATTCCATCATTTAACTTCAACTGGTAATGGCAGCCATCATCTGATGTTGACTCAATGCTCTTTGCAAGATACCATCTTGTTTCATCCTTATTAATAATAAATAATGGATCAAAACATGGTGTACTTGCCATTAACCAGTCATCACTTCCATATGGCGCATATGGTGTAACTGTTTTTACACTGTTTGAGTTAATTGGAACAATAAAAGTTCCTCCTCCACTTTCTCCCGACGTTGTTGCACTTTCAGATGTTTTCTCTTTGTCCCCGGCATTACCGCCACAACCAACCGCCAATGATGCAGCCATGGCAACCGTTAAAAGCAAAGAAATAATTTTTCTTTTCATCTTTTTCCTCCCTTGTTATGTTATATTTCTCTAAT
>CAKRLC010000094.1 GCA_934358955.1 uncultured Roseburia sp.
ACCATACCCAACAGCTGATTTAAAATTCCGTACTGTGGGCTTAATACCCATTTCCAGATCAAACTCGCTGCAACCCAGGACGTAAGTACCGGGATATAATACATTACACGAAATGCTGCAATGCCTTTCATGTTTTTATTCAGGATCGTCGCGATCAGCAACGACATAACCAGTACTAATGGAATATACAGCACTATATAGTAACAGGTGTGACCAAGCACTTTCCAAAACTCTGATGTGCCAAGTATCTGCCTGTAATTTTCAAGTCCCACAAAATTTTCTGCCAACGTTTTTCCCGTCAGCCGATCCAGCCCATTCCATTTTGTAAAGCTTATCACAATAGAAATAAGAATCGGCAAAATGCTGAAAATAATCATTCCTGCCAGGCTGGGAAACATAAAAGGTATTGCACTTATCCATTTTCTTTTTTTATTTTTTGTCTTCATATATTATGCCTTATATTTTTATATCACGCAGTGGGTCTGGATGGACCCGCTGCGCTTTCTTTACTATTTCATTATATCACTTTAGAACTGTTTATTTCAGGGAAATTGTATCTGTACACTCCTGCTGTGCCTGGTCGAGTGCTTCCTGCACGCTAATCTCACCATTTGCAGCAAGTGTCAGCTTATCTGTAATAATATCTGCCATCTGTGAATAGTCTTCAATGATCGGTGCTACCGTCAGATAATTTAAGGAATCAAATACTGCCTGACGATTTTCCGGAGGTGTAAGCTTTAAATATCCGGACAAAACTTCTTCATTATTGATTGCCGGCAAATCCCATCCTGCATCAATTCGCATCTGCGCTGCAGTATCACTGGAAGCAAGCCAGTTGATCCAGGTTGCTGCTGCCGCTTTTTTATCGCTGGCCGCATTCACAACCAATGCATTACTAAAGAAATGGGTTGCTTTCTGTGTACCGCCTGGTTCTACACAAATATCCCAGTTGAAATCACATGCATCTGCAAAAGTATTAAATGCCCAAATACCAGTCGGGATCATTCCCAGTCTTCCACTCTCGAACAGATCCCAGTCACCCATACCACCCATCTGGGCTTCTGTTGGCTGCACATTTGTCTCTGTCACTTTATTGATCATCATTTCTGCTGCTTTAAGGTTTTCCGGAGAATTAATGGTAAATTCTGTCTTATCTTCATTTAAAACACTTCCACCATATTGTGCAGCAACCTTAAAAAATTCATTAAAGGTGATCGGCTGATAAATTCCATAAATGTCATCTCCAAGAGCATGGATCTTTTCAGATGCTTCCATTGCGTCATCCCAGGTCCAGTCATCATTTGGATAATCAATCCCTGCTTCATCGAACAGGTCTTTATTATAAATCAATACAACATTTGAGAAATTTCCCGGTACGCCATACTGTTTTCCATCTACCTGGAATGCACTTAATGCGGTTTCATTGTATCCGCTCGTGTCAATATCTTTCAGCTCTGCTAATGCCCCTTTATTCGCATAAGCTGCAAAATTTTCAATATTTAATTCATAACAATCCGGAGCTGTTCCACCTGCCACTCTCGTCTGCATCTGTGTGAAATAATCGTCATATCCGATTGTTTCGATATTAACTGTGATATTCGGATATTCTTCATGAAAAGCATCATACATGTTCTGCAGTGTTTCTTCATTTCCACCGGAAGCATTAAAATTCGCATAAGTAATTTCGATGGTTTCATCTGTAGATTCTGTAGTGGACATGCTTACGCTTTCTGTTGTATTTACCTCAGGTGCTGCCGTATTTTCTTCTGATTGTCCGCAGCCTGCAAATAAGGTTGTGATCATCGCGCTTGTTAATAAAACAGTAATTACTTTCTTTTTCATAGTTTCTTCTCCTTTTTTTTATTATTTAAACGGTTAACTATCGATATTTATTTTATGATTTTCCAAGAAGCCTTCTCTTTCCATTCCCCCTTCACATCCATTCCACTTTCATCCCATTTTATTTTTGTCTTTGCTGAGTCAAGAAAATCATTTCCATTCTCACCATAGAGAAAAACCGTAATTTTTTCTTCTCTTTTTACAGGTATTGCTGTTCCGGACTTAATATATACAGGCATTTTAGATACTTCATCTGATCTGTAAAAACCGCCACCCTGATACTGCTTTCCTGTAAAAAAATCATACCACTGACCCTTTGGCAGATACACACTTCGCGAGTTGCTGTTTTCCTCAAGCAACGGGGCTATGAGCATGTTATCTCCAAATAAATACTCATCTTCTATATGAATCACATTCTGGTCTGTCTCATAGTCATAAATCAACGGACGCATCATTGGCTTATCTTCCCGGACCGTCCGCAATGCCATATTATAAATATATGGTCGCAATGCTTCCCTTAATCTATGCCAATAGCGCATCTCATCTATAAAAGATTCCTCTCTGTTTGCCCATGCAATGTTCCAGGGACTTCGTTCATTATTTCCCTGTGCTCCGGGCATCAGCTCTTTAAACTGTCCGCCATCCGGTTCTGAGTGCCATTGCATGACCGGCGTAAAAACAGCCATCTGTGTCGATCTGCGATATAAATCAACACTCGGTAGTGGTCCTGCAAAACCACCGATATCAAAGCTCCAGAAGAAAATGCCCGACATTGCAGCCGAAAGCCCTGCCTTTAATACGTTCTTTAATTCCTCATTTGTAGACTGATGATCTCCTGCCCATAAAATCGGAGTCGCCGACATTCCTGCATAACCGGCTCGTGAAAATAATACCTGATCTGCTGAAATAAATTCATGATATGCATTGATGTATTCCTGACAATATTGATTTTTACCTTCTTTCCCGGTCATCCCATTATAAAATGAAACCGTCTCATCATAAATAAATTCACCGCCATCTGTTTTAAATCCATCTACTCCAATTTCTGTCAGATATTTGCGCCTTTCAAACCAGAATTTCTTTGTTTCCGGATTGGTAAAATCCGGGATCATGGAACCAGCAAACCAGTTTCCTTCCGGAATCTCGTAAGGAGTTCCATCGCTATTTCTTACCTCCAGCTGATGCTCTATCGCGTATTCCCTGTCACATACCAGCTGATCTGAAATTTCTTCCTCTGCTCCCTGCTTTTTAAATACAGGAATCTGCCAAAGCACCAGTTTCAATTCATGATCATGAAGCTTTTGTATCATTGCCTTTGGATTTTTCCAGAAGGGACTCTCACTGAAATCAAACGCTTCATAATCAAAGCCCTTTTCCGTCTTCTTCGCTGCATACTTTGCTCCATTCCAAATATAAAAGGTTGCTTCATCACTCCATGCCTCAAGTACTGCCACATCTGCCGGATAGTCATATTTTTTCAGATCAGCAAGCAGTCTGTCTACATCCGACTCACAGTTCCAGTGATTTGCAGATACCCAGATTCCAAACGCATATTCCGGAAGCATTTTCAGTTTCGGAAACAATCCGGTATAGTCTTTTATTATTTCCTGGATACTGCCCGAAAAAATATATACTGCTGCGTCTTCCGGAATCGTACACTCAATCTTCTCCTGAAAAGAAAATATCGTTTTCTGCCCGGTTTTTACATAAATTCCAAATCCTGCATCCGTCACAAAAAATGGTGTTGTACAATAACTGTATTTTCCCTGATTACAAAACTTCTCTATTACCTGGTTTTCTACCGTTTTTCCTTTTTGATTTACTGCATCAAATTTTTCTCCAAGCCCATAAACTGCCTGATACGCTGCTTCGATACACAATGCAGTACCGTTTCTTCTTGTAATCTTTACCTTAGTTCCGTCTCTGGAGTTTATGACTGTCTCATACTCCTGTTCTTTTACAAGATCAACTGTCATTTGCCTTTCCTTTCTGCTACACTACCACGCTCTATTAATTCTACCGGGAATATCTCATCTACTTTTTTCATATTTGGGTTTTCAATATTTTCCACCAGAAGTTCAACTGCTCTTTCCCCTTTTTGTGAGATCGGCTGTCTGATCGTCGTCAGCCCAGGCGTCATAAATTTCGAAATATCCAGATCATCAAATCCGATGATAGATATTTGCTCCGGAATCTTCACCCCTGCCTCAAAAAAGCCCTTCATCATTCCGATTGCCATAACATCTGCTGTTGCGACAACTGCCGTGATATCTGACTTTGACTGCAGGATTTTACGGGCTACTTCTACGCCGCCTTCATATTCGACAGTTGTTTCATATAAATCATTTTTATCAAATTCAATATGGTTTTCCTTCATCGCCTTTAAAAAGCCGCGATAACGTTTCTGCATAACGCCATCTGCCTGTATAGATCCTGTTGCCAGGGCAATCTTTTTATTTCCCTGAGAAATAATATAATTCGTCGCCAGATAAGTACTATATTCATCATCTAATCTCAACTTGTGGAAATAATCATACTTACAATAGCTATCAATCAGGACTACCGGCACATCCAGTTCATTTAACCGGTCAAAAAAGCGGTTCTCATATGTTCCGATAATAATGACGCCTGCCAGATTTCTCTCCTGGATCAATTGCAAATAATCCTCCGTCACATCTGTTGCCGAAATGATCACATGATATCCTCTTTTTCTTGCTGCATACTCAATGCTTCCCAGTAATTCACTATAAAATAAATTATGGAACATTAATCTGCTTCCCGGCTCAGTCTGTGGGACAACAATACCAAAAAGCCTTGTATCCCTTACAGATAACCCCCTGGCATTCAGATCCGGGATAAACCCCAATCTGTCAATCACGTCGAGAACCCTTTGCTTTGTCTGTTCTGACACCTTCTTTTTTCCATTTAATACATATGATACTGTTGCTACAGAAACCTTCGCTTCTGCTGCAACATCTCGGATCGTTACTCGATTTTTCATAGCTCTCTCTTTTGCGAATGACTCCAACCTTCTCGATCGGACTCATTCTTCTTCATAAATTTGTTTTGTTAACCGTTTAACCTCATTATATTCCATTCTTTTCACAAGTCAATTTATTTTTCGCAAAAAACATAATTTTGTATAAACTATCCATTTTGAACTTTTGTATTTTGTTAAAAATTACTTATCATTCCTCCCTTGACGTAACCCAAATACTTGGTATAATACTCACGTTATGACAATTGTTTATTTTCCGTAAGAAAGGTAATATTTTATGCGATTAAGAAATATTCCCGGCGCAAATGACGCCATTTTAAATAGTGAATACTGTATCAAAGATCCAAATGCGCAGAAGGGACACTGGCAGGAATGCTTCCCGTCCATCCAGCCGCTCCACATCGAGATTGGTATGGGAAAGGGACGTTTTATCATGGATATGGCTGCTTTACATCCGGATATTAATTATATCGGGATTGAACGTTATTCGAGCGTTCTTCTGCGTGCCCTGCAGAAAATGGAAGTAAATCCTCTTCCAAACCTGAAATTTATCTGTATGGATGCTGCTGACATTGCAGAAGTCTTTGACAGAGAAGAAGTAGACCGTATTTACCTGAATTTTTCAGATCCGTGGCCAAAGGATCGTCACGCCAAAAGGCGTCTCACTTCCAGACAGTTTTTTGCCCGCTATGACCAGGTTTTGAAAAAAGAAGGTCACCTTGAATTTAAGACGGATAACCAGGATCTCTTTACGTTCTCTCTGGAGGAAATCCCGGAAGCCGGATGGAAATTAGAGGCTTCCACACGCGACCTGCATCATGATGCAGCACTGAATGAAGGAAATGTAATGACCGAATATGAAGAGAAGTTTTCTTCAAAAGGCAATCCGATCTGCAAGCTGATCGCATCCAGATAATGCTCTGCTAAAGAAACGCCAGAACCGGCAATGCCGGTTCTGGCGTTTCTTTACGTTAATATTTTCATTTCGTGTAAAACTACCACTTTTATATATTACTCCGTTTTTCTTACATTTCGGCAGTAATCTTTACGATTTCTTCGATCACCTTCACGGCTGTCTCCATACCTTCCACACTGATATGCTCATATGGTCCGTGGAATCCGTAACCGCCGGTTCCAAGGTTCGGACAAGGAAGTCCCATAAAGCTTAAGCGTGCTCCATCTGTACCACCGCGCACCGGGCGGGATAATGGTTCAAGTCCTACATTTTGAATTGCTTTTTTGGCAATCTCAACCACTTCCGGATGCTGTTCGATAATTTCTAACATGTTGCTGTATGACTGCTGGATCTTTAAGGTAACGGTTCCCTCCCCGTATTTTGCATTCAAAGCTTCGGTTATCTTTTCAAGCGTATGCAGACGGTTTTCAAAGCTTGCTTTATCATGATCACGGACAATGTAATCCAGTCTGGCTTCTGCAATCTCCCCACTCATATTGGTCAGATGATAGAATCCCTCTCTGCCCTCTGTATGTGCAGGCGTCTCTTTTTCCGGAAGCATGGAAGCTAACTCGCATCCAACGAGCGCTGCATTCACCATAATATCTTTTGCTTCTCCCGGATGGACATTTACGCCCCTGATCACAAAAGATGCGCTGGCAGCATTAAAGTTCTCATATGCAACTTCTCCTTCGTAATCGCCATCTACTGTATATGCAAACTCTGCCTTAAAATAATCGAGGTCAAACAAATCGGCTCCACATCCAACTTCCTCATCCGGGGTAAATCCGATCCAGATATTTCCATGAGGAATATTCTGCTCTATGATTTCCTCTACTGCAGTCATAATCTCGGAAACACCTGCCTTATCATCTGCTCCAAGAAGTGTTGTTCCATCGGTCGTGATAAGCGTACGTCCCTTTAATGTCTTTAACGATGGGAAATCGGATACCTTCAGATAGGTTCCTGTTCCTTCCAAAAGGACATCCTCCCCCTTATAACCCGGGATGATCTGTGGTTTGACATCTTTACCCGAATAATCCGGTGCCGTATCCATATGTGCGATAAAACCGATCGTCTTTTTCCCTTCATAGCCTTCGGTTGCCGGAAGCAGGCCATAGACATAGCAATGATCTGTCAAAGTCACTTTTTCCAGTCCAAGATCCCGCAGCTCCTGCTCTAATACTTTTCCAAGTTCAAACTGTCGCTCGGAGGAAGGGATCTGTGCGCACTCCTCATCAGATGTTGTCCAGTAAGAAACATATTTTAATAATCTTTCTTCTACTTTCATCGTTTCTCTCCATTTCTCATATTCTCTTAAAAAGCGGATGGAAAAAAATCCGTTTTCTCTTAAAATAAAGATAACACATCTTCACCGGAAAATGAATACAGATCCCATCATTCGTGCCACACAAAGAATGGATTTTTGCAAGATTAAATTCCACAGAGGGGTGGAATTTAACTTTGCGAGTGAGCCACACAAAATTTTTCTAAAATTTCTAAAAAAAGTTCTTGCAATTCTTAAGAAACTATTATATAATAAATTTTGTCGCTAAGACATGCGCCACTAGCTCAGCTGGCAGAGCACCTGACTCTTAATCAGGGTGTCCAGGGTTCGAACCCCTGGTGGCGCACTTCGAAGTATCGGTTTTATAGACATGAGCTATAAGGTCGGTGCTTTTTTTATGTCCATTTACGAAACCCCTTGTATTTTCTGGAATATCTTATCTATTCTATAAAGATTCGGGTGTCAAAAGGTCTACAAAAAAAAGAAATGGTTCCGGTTTCTCTATATAGAAAAACCGGAACCATTTCTTTTTTATTTTTATTGATTTGTAAGAATCTTTTTTACTGTTCCCTTAGGATCACTGACCAATAATACAACCAACCAAATAATTAATCCCAATGCTACAACTGAAAGTCCCAGGAAAAAATCATTTAACATGTCAATTGGATCTGGTGTAAAATATGCTGCCTGCAGTTCTGCATATTCAAAAATTGCATCTACAAACCACATAATGGAAGCGCCCCAATACATTAATGTCAAAACTCCTAATCTGAGTTCTTTTCGATTATCCTTGCTGTACCAGACAATCGTAGCGATAATCGCAGCAAATACAGTTGTTAATAATGTCATTTTTTACTTCCTCCTATTTTGTCTGCTGTAGCTGAAGTGGTCTGCTCTCGATCACGTTCGAAGTCACTACCATCCCTATCCATACTACAGTTACAAGAACCGCCATTAAGACACCGGTTGTTGACATTTCATGCAACATTTCAGCCGCATCAGCCGGATTACTTGCTGCTGTTAAAAATGGGAAAAATGGTACCACTTCTCCATGCCATACATGTTCAAATGCCAAAAGTCCAGCGCCTCCCCAAAGCATATTATTTAACCATTTTAATTTTCTTGAAAACGGAATATGTTTCACTTCGTTTAACGCAACCGCTTCTGTGTCCTTCTTTTCTTCTTTTGCTTTTACTGATCTCTCAATAATCGTTGTAACCACTGCCTCTGTTGTTGGAACTAAAAAACATGCCATAACTGTATACCTCCTGATACTATATATTTTTTGATCAATTTTTATTATAGTCCTCTTATTTTCATGTACAAGCCTCCTGGGGGGATATAAAAAGTAATTTATTTTTCGATTTTACATAGTTATCACAAAATGTTCACGCAATATTAGCACTCACCTCTTGACAGTGCTAACAAATAGGTGTATAACGTAGTCAGAACAAAGGAAGAGGGAACAAAAGAGAAAATGAATTCCCTAAAAAGTTCCTTCGTCCGATTCGTTCCAGAGAAACAAGGTAAACAAGCATAGCGATCCACAGAATGTGGATACATATAAAAAGGAGAGATGACTTATGTTGATGCCTAGTATTTTTGGAGAAAGTTTATTTGATGATTTTGATAACTGGATGGATTTTTCATTCCCTGATGTTGATAAAGCATTGTATGGTAAACATGCAAAGAACATGATGAAGACAGATGTAAAGGAAAACGATCATGGTTATGAAGTAGCCATTGACCTTCCAGGATTCAAGAAAGATGAACTGCATCTGGAGTTGAATAACGGTTATCTTACCATCAGCGCCGAGAAAGGTCTCGACAAAGATGAAAAAGATAAAAAGGATAAATACATCAGACGTGAACGTTATGCCGGCAGTATGAGCCGTAGCTTCTACGTTGGTGACAGTGTAAAAGAAGAAGATATTCATGCAAAATATGAAAACGGTATTCTGACACTGAATGTTCCAAAAGAGCAGAAACAGGCTGTTCCTGAAAAACGTCATATCGCAATTGAAGGATAATACCAAAAAAGGGGCTTATTATTACAGCCCCTTTTTTATTGCATTGCTTCTCCCATTGTCGTGTTTAATGTGGCAGAGCCTGCACTTGTGTAGGTCTCCTTCTCATAGCCCATAATTTTAAGTGAAATCTTTGTTCCCTCGGCAGGAACGGTGTTAAGAGTCACGCTTTTTACATATTCGCCAGGCTTTGTTAGCCCCGTTTCGCCAAGCACATTTCTGTTTTCGTCCAGCACCCGGAGCTTAATCCACACCTCGTTTTCGGCAGGATTCGTCAGATACACCACCGCTTCGTTGCCCTCTGTCATCACATTGCCGCAAACCGGAAATCGATAAGTATCTTACTATCCATTGCTATCAGCCTGAACCCGGCTATTGTGCCTGCGTGTTGCAAGTGACGGATCAATAAATCGAATACGAAAATCATATATGTCCTTGTCTACCGCCGCAGTAAAAAGGCCTCAGTAGTTTTTTCTTAACTACTGAGGCTTTCGTCTCTTTCTTGTATTCCGTTATCTATGCTTTCTCATTCACTTCATGTTTTCCGTGATATGTATCACATTTTTATTCCTGGATCTGCATCATTTAGAAACCATTAATTCAAAATGATTTCGATTTGTTTTTATATATGGTTCTCCAAAGAAATTACACTGCATTTACACAATGCAATATGAATAATATCTCGTTATCTGTAAAACCTAAAAAAGGACTGGTTCTTAGAATAGGTTAATATTTTTTCCAAAATTGTTCTTCCTGTTGGAAATCAAACATACAAGTTGTATTTATCATACTATCATTCTAGCAGGAACAAAAGTTAAATGCCATTGACGAAGAGTGAAAAAAATTAGATCAAATGGATTATAGTGAGAAACTGACCGAAATGATTCAAAATAACAACATTCAAAAAGGAGAATACAATAATGGATAAGAAAATGTTTTGCTTTCAGTGTGAGCAGACAGTTGGATGTACCGGCTGCACAGGAAATGCCGGTGCCTGCGGAAAAAGGGCAGATACAGCCAAATTACAGGATGAACTGACGGGTGCGTTGATTGGTCTGGCCAGATCAGTCGATAGTGAAAACATTATTTCCCCTAAAACCGCACAGATCATAATCGAAGGACTGTTTACTACCGTCACAAATGTAAGTTTTGACAATATAACAATCGAAAATATGATTCAAAAAGTCAGAGCAGAAAAAGAAAGACTGGTTCCTAACTGCAGTCAATGTCCGTCACCATGTGG
>CAKRLC010000095.1 GCA_934358955.1 uncultured Roseburia sp.
ACATGCGCGAGTGGCTCAGCGGTGGAGCACCTCCTTGCCAAGGAGGGGGTCGCGGGTTCGATCCCCGTCTCGCGCTTCTTAAAACCCTTGATTTTTCAAGGGTTTTTCTATTTCATGTTGCATTTCATGTTGCATCGCATTTTTTCCTATAATATATTCCCTTCGTAAATGTGACGCACAACAGCAGAAAAAGCAGCCTTTGGAAGACCGCCTTTTGATTTATTTAAAATACTTTTTATACAATTCTGGATCATTATTTTTTAACCATTCTATAAAATCTCCATGTATTTTTTTCTCTGCATTTTTTCGTTTTTTTATTGCAATATCTTTATCAGGACCACGATATAACTGATATCTTTTCCCTTGGAAATTTATATAAGCAATCCAATAACCACGACTTTTTTCTTGACTGACTCCTGTAACTCCACTAGTATTATTAGATTTTATACGTGGTTTTAATGTGCTTATTTTTGTGCCGTCTATACAATCTTTTGTTATTTGATCAGTTGATATTTTGTTTTTAAGGCAGCCGCAGCTCCTTGTATCACCTCTAGTGATAGATGCTCCTACCGTTTCAAAAAGTTTTCCACAGCGTAAACATTGACATAAAAAAATCTTTTGTGTACCTCTTTTTTCCCCTGTCCACTCAATAACTTTTATGCTGTCGAACGTTCTTCCAGTTATATCTCTTTTTTGGGCTAATGCCTGTGCGTTTTTTCTTCCACTTTCTTTCTGTTTGCAGCCACAGCCGCCATTTTTTCGGCGCTTTATATTATACCTGTCCATCATTTTTTTATTGCCACATAGTAAACATTCGCAATAAACTTTTTCATTACCATCATCAGATAACACTTTTATATTTCCAAATGTTTTCCCACTTAGATTTTCTTTCATTTTTCACTACTCCAACGCAAAAAGCGGAGCCGATAAGCTCCGCCTATTATTGTTATTCGTTTACATCTTCCAAATATACACGATGACCTTTCATGTGATTATCAAGTGCATAAAAACAGGGTTTTTCATTTCCCTGTAATACTTCGTTTATTTCGTAGCACTCGCCCCATGGGGCCTTTACCATAGTTGAGCCATAAGAGTTTTTATATAATTCCCACTCATCCGGAACTATAACAGTCATGCGATCGCTACAGGTTGCATGCTGGTGCTGTCCGCCATAAGTATAAACATTTCTCTTTTCTGCTGCTAAAACTCCATAGTTACAATAAATTTCTAACTTCTGCATAATTTCCACCCTTTACCTTTCATTTGTTTTTTATTGCCTTTCGACAATATTATAATACACCTTTTATAATGTAATGTCAATGCATTTTTGCATTGTTTTTAATGTATTTATTTTCCAGTATTTTCTACATATTTTATAATATTCCCTGGTTGCATATCCAACAGCGCACATATTTTTTCTAAAGCTATTATGCCAACCATTTCTCCACGCCTCAATGACTGTATAGCATTCTCTCCAAGTAGCTTTTCTTTTCTCAATCGTGTTGTATTATATCCGCTTTCTTTTAATGTTTCCAGTACATCTATTTTATAAGTAAGCAACGTTTTACACCTCACTTTCCTATTAAATAGTATATACTATTTTTATTTTACTTTCAAGGTCTTTTACATTATAAATAATGCGTGTTTTTATTATAATTGTAATACATTATTTTGGGTTCATTTGTACGTTAAATGGGAATAATGTAAATTGTTTGCATCAAGAGACACATCTATGCCAACACCATCGTACATTTCAAATACTTCCGCTGGAGCCGTTCGAACGATAGATGCATAGACCATAAACACACAAATTTCGGTTGCAGTTTTAAGACCGTCATCTTGTATAACAGTGGATCCACCATCAATCGGATGCCACTGTAACTTATCATTTAACGCAAAAAAGACGGAGAACACTCCTTCATGTTCTCCGTCTCCTCTAATCAGATTCTTTTAAGCTTACCACTTTTCAGCAGTGTCAACATCTGTGTATTCTGCTTCGCAGATCCTACATATCCGGTAATACCGTTTTCTTTTGCAATCAGCTTACGAGTGGCATAACTGGAGTTTACCCCTACAGCGTTAAGTGCCGCCACGATGGATCCGGATGTACCGGTGTATCTGGGATAATATGCCGTAGTGGACTGCACGGTGCCGCTACTGGTCACCTTCGTATAGCAGATATCCAGATCTACATATCCGCTGATTCCAGACACTTTGCCGCGGCTGGAATGCTGCCAGCCCCAAAGATTATGACAGATAGCCGGTTTTTTGGATGCCGGCGGGTCCATAGCAATTGTCGTATTCCTAGTAGACGGATATCTTGCAATCCAGAAGTCACAGTCAATATAAGCCTTGTACGGTTTGATATAACTGTTGTAAAATGACAACCCAGTATACACTCCAAACTCATAACCAGCCGCCTCGATCACCGACTTATAGGTGTTAAGGATCCGGATCAACTGAATGCCTATATTTTTAAGGCAGGCATCCTCCGCATCCGCCCATACCTTTCCGATCTTTTTCCCGGCAAGTGCATTTACCACTGCTTTGGCTGCTTCCCTGGCTGCTACCTCAGTGGTAGTATACAGGTAATTATAAACATCCAACGGTAGTCCCTGTGCGCTTGCTCCCGCATAGTTTCTGACAAAAGACGACTCTGTTTTATTGGATTTATCGATGACTTTCAGGACGGCAAACTCTACCCCTGCCTTTTTCACCTTCGCCCAGTCGATAACTCCGTTCCATTTTGCTACGTCAATGCCCTTCATCATGTCTTATTCCTCCTTCTTTCCGTCAAAATCCAGCAGGTTCCTCAACAGTTCATACATGCCAGTGGCGGCCAGTCCCGAAATCATTCCACCCAGCACAACCTCTGCATTGATACCTGCCTGCAGGTGGATGATAATCGCAATGATGGTTCCCATGCTTAGGGATGCCAGCGGAATAAATTTGTTCGGAAATTTGTCAAATGCTTCCTTCAGCACATAGCCTGTCAGCAGGCAGATCCCTAAAATGATGGGGTCTACGAGTTGCAATAAAAATGATAAATCCATAATGTTAATCCTCTCTTTCTTAATTAAATTAAAAGGCCTGAACTGCTGCATAAAGCAATCCAGTGATCAAAAAAGTTACGATTCCTCCGATCACAGCACTGACTAATGCTCTCTTGGTATTGCTCCACTCTTTTCCCGGGGCATTTTCCATTTCATCTACACGACTGTCCATCTTATCGACCTTCCTGTCGAGGCTGGCCACCGTCTCGTTGGTATGCTTAACCTCTTCTACAAGTTGTATCATCGTATTAGACATGGTATGTATCTCCTTGACCACAGGTTCCAGTTCTTCCAATCTGTGTTGGTTTGATTTTGCCCTCTGTTCTACTTCTGTCAGTCTATGTTCGACATCGAGTTCGTTCAATCTTTATCACCCCCCGGATGTTATGGCTTCCTTTCTTTCCATTGTAATATATGTGGCTTTCTTTTTTGTACCATTTTAGTTGCTTGGCTAGCATAAAGTGATTTTCGCATACCCATCACCGGATCTAACACCGTTGGACCAGGAACCATTTGATACTCCGCCAATGTATCCAGAACCTCCACCGCCGCCAGCAGTCCAGGCGCTATCGCTATCTTCTCGTCCATAAGCTCCACCGTAAAGACCACCGCCACCAGCTGCTAACCATTCACTACCAGAATTCCATCCACCATATCCAAAACCACCGTTATAACCAGCAGGACTACGTGATTGTGTTCCTCCAGCGCCACCTTCGTACCCATCTCCAGCATAGTGTTGTGCGTAACCATAACCTCCAGATGCGCCACCTCCGCTACCGCCTTGATAACCGTGACCTAAAACACCACCATTTGGGCTGTGACCAGCACCAGCACCACCACCGCCACCAGCAACAATAAATAATCCACTGGTATTGCCATATTCCCTTAATGTACCATTTCGAGTACCAATATGAGTAGCCCCTCCACCAGGAGCATCATAAGCTCGTCCTCCACCATTGTAAGTATATCGATATTGGCGTATAGCTCTATTTCCGTTTTCTCCTACACAAATATAAATAACTTGTCCTTGATTTAGTGTGACGTAACCAGAGCCATATCCACCATATCCGGGAGTCGCTCTATCGCTAGCTCCATTATTATTTCCACCTTGAGCGCCCCAAACCTCCAATAAGTAAGTACCAGTGACAGGAGCCGTGAAACTCTGCATTCCACCGGTATATCCATACGCATAAACAGACTGAATCCACTGCGCTGATACTGTAATATTACCAGTCAGTGTAATCTTTGCTCCAACAGCACCATAATTCCATCCATTAAACTTATAATTTGTTCTGCTATAACCATTCGCAGGTAAAGTAATAGTAGGATTCGCAATATTACCATTATTATAATATTGGGTACCGCTAATACTTGCTACTGATCCACTAGTAGCTCCATTACCATTAAAAGTCGCAGTTAAGGTCCTTTTATACACAGCATACAAGGTAACCGGTTCGTCTCCCATTACCTTAGATGCCACTACAGTACTTGATGCCGTATTATCTTCGCGCCAGCCGACAAAAGTCCAGCCGGGAAAATGATTTATGTAATCGACCGTTTTAGGAGTTAAACAGGATGCTTCACTGTCTATCTCTTCCTGCGCATAGTCACTCGAATTAAAGTAATATGTAACCACATTCCCGGCGCTATATACCTTCGTGCCGTTATTATACCATTTCTTTACCTTCTGACCGTTATGTCTCACGTTCTTCAGCGTTGTGTTATTTGTCTTGCTCATTCTCTATCTACTCCTCGTAGTCTGCTGTCTTAGTGACTAGTGTGCCGGTACTGGCATCAAAGGACACTACATATAATACCTGCCCAAATTCATCGCCAATCCGCTTTTCCAGGTCGTTCATATTCTCAGCTGAAAATGCATCACCTTCCTGTAACACAGATCCTTCACTTCTTTCCACCGTAACCAACTCATTAGATCCGTCCTCTTTTGTCAGTTTCCGGCGGGTGGGATATTCCGACTCCCTATCCTTCCATGCCTTCTGTTCAAACATTCCGTTTCCTCCTTATAGCAATAATCCAACAGCGTCCCCAGTATATATCTCATTGCCTGCATAATAATTAAACTGCGCACTTACTACCTCATACACATCATTTAATATCTGTTCAATGGCATTGTAGTCCTGCCATGTGTTAAAGGGCAGTTCCGGCACCTCCGGAGTATCCTTATGTACAAAATATGCTGTTCTGATTGCTGTGATATTATCTCTCATATCAGCAAAGTAACTTTCCGTCGGCAGCTCCGGAACAGCGTCTACATGACTGGTATTCTGCAATTCCAGTACATCAAGCAATATCTGTATATTGTTCTCGATCCTCGCCAGATCTACTGCGTTAATGCAGCCTTTCAGCCCGGCCATGTATTCCGCCTGTTGTTCTGCTGTCAGATTGCTCCATCCTGCCGTCAGCAGTTCCCTCGCATGCTCTACATCTTTCTGCGTGCGGTCTGTCACCGGTGGGATCCACTCATACGGATAGCTATAGGCTGCCGGTCCCGCAGACACCTTCGCACGATACTTAGTTCTTCGATTTCTTTTGTAATATGGATTGATTGGCCGCAGATCCATCAGATCAGCCCCCTCTCTCCTGCATAGATTTCACCGGTATATGCCGGATCCTTGGTAACCACGCTATAGCCCCTGCATTTTGCCGTTGCTATATAACCCCCAGTCAGATCCACTGACTGGCTCTCGATCAATGTCGTCGCCATGTGTCCACCAATTTCCCGTACATTTACCCAGTTTCCTACCTGTTCCTTATCTTGCAGATACTTCATATCTAACTTTTTCTGCATGGCATAATACTTCAGCAGATTTTCCGCCACATCGCAAATCAGGTCGGTATTATACAACGTGCATCCGTTATATTTCTTTTTATTTTCCGTTTCACCAGCCGACAGCATATCTACGTCTTTATGGTAGGTATATGCATTACTGGCATACTTCCGCCCGACAATTGTGCATTGCCCGGTCTCGGTCATACTGACTACAATGTAATTGGTCTTCACCTCTTTTATTGCTCCGGCAGATACCGTAACAGATGACGGCAGATACGGATCCGTAAAAGTAAGTTTCGTATCCCCGGATTGCAGCGTATCTTTATAAATCTCAGTATCTTTATCCTCCAGAGAATACTTTTTGCACTCTATCGAGATTCCGGATATATATTTATCCAGTGCTACTTTTGTGCACCCATTAAATTTCCTATCCGTGCCCACGGTCGCTGACACATACTTATCTGGTTTATATACTCTGATTGTGTCGCTGCGGCTGTCATCCGCTACCGCCCCGCAGGCAAAGCATATCTGTTGTAATGCCTTTCGACACGTTTGGACACCAAGATATCCTGTCAGCGTAATATCTGCCACGTCTGTGGCTATGGTGTATTTTTTTATCCCTGCCGCCGCAAAGACCGCATGCAGGATATTCTCCGCCCTTTCATTTTCATATATCTGCCCATCATAAAATGTGTACTTATCCATCAAGCCTATCGCGTCTATAAGTTTAAAACCTGCCACATTTTTTCTAAAAGAAAAATCATCCACATAAAATGCTCCGATGGGAATTCCGATGCCATTCCGGTACTCTGTAAGGATGATCTCCTGCGTCTTCTGGATGGATTTCCATGCACCATCATCATTACCAATATCAAAATCGCCGTTCACGTCCACAATGGCCAGATCCGCTTTATTAATAGGGATGGTGGCCGAGGTGACATCAATATCCTCCTGTACCTTCCCGGTCTGGATCATATCCTTATCCCATACAATGTATTTGCCATAAAGCATGTATTGCAGTTTGATATATCTTCGCGGATACACCGTCCGGACAAATTCGATCTCAATACGGCCGTAGTTTTGTACCTGATTGTCACATACATACACCAGCCCATCCGGATAAAACATCTTGCTGATCAGTTTGATTCCGGACATTGTGTACCAGGTGATTCTAAGCTCCGCTGGGTATTCGTCCTCGAAATACAATGTAATTGCGGCAGATGAATGCTGCGCAGTAAATTGTACCGCCAATTTAGGATTGTTCTCAAAAGTGCAGTCATCCAAGGATTGTTCCGCACTCCAGAATGCTATATCTTCCGGATCATCTGACAAAATGCTTTTTTCACCCGACAAGAGGAACTGGTTCCACTCCGTAGTGCCATAGGCTTCCTGCTGATGTTCTGCCTCAAACAGTTCCATATTACCTATCATCTGATTGTCATTCGTGGAAAGAGATGCATCTGACAGTGCCGTGACGTCTATAAATTTCATTTCTGCCTTGCAATATGTCCTCATGTCTCCCCCCTTACGGTGTCTTATATGGCTTCTTGGAAGCCATCTTCCAGGATAATCCTTTATACTGTGCCCCAGTCTCCAGTACCTTTTCCACTTCATCTTTGATGCTGGAGAAATATCCGTAAAAATCAAATTGTTTGCTAGCGTCTGGAAGTGTCACATGGTGAAAGCGATTCTCGCAATCCGTAATATGTTCTATCAGTTGATCATATAATTCCGCATCCTCGATCAGACCGATAGATATGGTGTAGTTTTTATATAGTCCGATGGTTTCAATCTTGATGTCTCCATCTTCCGATCTCTCCGCATATTTTTCCAAGAAATCCAAATTTCTCTTGATAGATATTAAAGGGATGTTATATGTAATTCCGTCTATGATCAGGCCCTGTGTATATTTCTTTTCCATACTTCATCCCTTCTTATCCTTCTGCGATTCCTAACCGTACCTCTTCATTCTGAATATGCGGCAAGAACAGTCTGCCGCATGTCTCCCCGTCCAGAATCAATGACGCATCTATGGAGCCGCCTGTCTCCGGCATCCTCTCGGCAATCTTCTCCGCAAGCGTGTCCATCCAGCCTGTGTTCTGTTCCAACGGCAATACCGCCTCCCGGCCGGCTTCACCGATTTCTGCCAGCGTTGCTCCAGTGGTAATGCCGCCGTTGGCCAGTCTGGGAATAGATACTCTTCCTATTTCTGACAAATTGATACTAAATGATTTTCCACCCAGCCCCGGCACCCAGTCCGGAATATCCACATGAATGCTGTTTAATGCCCGAATCATACCATTAATGGCATCTATTACTCCGTTTGCCATTGTCTCGACTATCGACAAAATGCCATTCACGATATCTTTAAATATCTGTTTTGCATCTGCCCACATCTGCTTCCAGTCGCCCCGGATCAGATCGCCGATAATCGCGAATACACCTTTTATCACTTTCAGCAACGTCGTAATGATATCTGCTATAATATCCGCCGCAAACTTTACCTGTTTTCCCAGCATACTCAAAACAGGCATGAGCAACGGTAAAACGTTGGATACGATCCATTGTAACGGTGCTTTCAGATAATTCTCCCAGAATAGCTGTATGTACTCTATCAACACACCGAGCAGTTCCATAAAGGCATCTATCATTGGTTTCAGATGACTCTGGTAAGTATCATCAAACATAGCTGCCCATTCCATCAATACCGGCTGCATGCTATCATTCCAAAAATCCAGAAAAACACCCAGCAGATCAGATATATCTGTGGTAAAACTGTCAATGAACGGTGATATATAATTGAAATAGAGACTGTTAAACCCGTCTCCCACCTGTCCGACGATATCCGATACTGTTCCTGAGAACAGAGCCAGTACATCTATGATGTCTTGTACCGCCGTTGCAATATCATCCTGGTTATTTACAAACGGATCTAACAGCAGGTGTAAAATATCATCTGCAAACTGCGTTGCAATAGAGGATACCGATAAAAAGGCATCCGAGAACATCTGGATCAGATTCGCAGTAAGTTGTTGCCCGGATTCACTTCCAAATGCAGAAAATATCAGTGCAAATGCTGCTGCCGCAGACGCAGACAGTAATAGGATATCTGCTCCGATATCAAACATCTGCGTGAGATGCTTCTTGATATCGTCTTTGTTGTCATCCAGGTACTTCTTAATTCCTCCGGTAAGGTTCTGCGCGATGGTCGCACCTATGCTGACAAAGGATGCCGCAATTGTCCCCAGGCTGGTGACGAATGTAACAGCAAAGTTCCCTGCCGCATTCTTCACAGATTCCGCGCTGAAGATATCTATAAAGCTGTCCTTTATGGATGCCAGGTTGCTACGAATATTTTGGACCTGTCCATCAATTCCAAGCTTTTCAAAGGCTTTCTTCCAGCCTACCGAAAACTCTTCTTTGATCTGCTTTGCGAGGTCTTTGACTTTTCCAAGTTTTGAGGCCATCTTATCGCTGACCTGTACTTCTTCGTACATACCGGCGGTACTGCTGCCGCTTCCCCCGGAATCATTTTTCTGCAGAACGTTCAGGTCGTCGAAAGCCGCCAGCGCTCCCGCTGCCTTTTTGGCAACACCGGAAGTCTTTTCCAGGGATTTTGCATAATCGACCTGCTGCTGTTTCGCCCTGGTCCATGTACTCTGTCCACTGAGCAGAGCAATAAACTGATTCATGGTGTTGATTGCTTTTGTCAGCCAGTCACACAGCCTTGCCAGCGCCGGTGTCACCATCGATACGATAGGTGCCGCAAGCGTTCCCAGTGCCGCATTCAGAGTGGCGATAGAACTTTTCAAGGAGGACATTCTCTCGTTGAAACTCCCGGAATACTTTGCCATGTTCTGGATGCCTGTCTTAAAAGATTCCACCATTGCATTAAATGCTTTTGTAATCCAGTTAAAAATCAACAGAGAAAGTGCAATCCCCTTTAGACGACTGAGCAGCGTAGACATAAGTCCCGCAGATTTCTTAGCTGACTTTCCTACTTTCTCAATCTGCTTTGCTCCGGATCCTACCTTTTTCTGCTTATCAATAATCTCATCATGTTTTTTACTCAGAATAGCCATTTCGCGGTTGGTGTCACCCAACTGGTCTGACAATTTTCGATATTCTTCCGTAGCTTTGACATCTTTAAATGCAGTACCGTCTTCCTCCATTGCTTCCAGTTCACCTTTGGCATAAGCAATGGTATTCTCGAGATCCGCCATGTCATACTGCATATTCTTAAAAGTTGTACTACTTTTCTTGCCACCAAGTTCCAGGAATTTCTCCATACGATCGTTCAGGCCGGATAGCTTGTCCTGCGCTTTCTGAATCTGCGTCTGAACTTCTTTATATTCCTCTGTGGGTATCTTTCGGCTTTCCATTTCCCGCATGGCATCCTCTAACTGCTGCGCCTTGCGGGCAGTCTTTTCCATCCGGTTTTCAAGCTGCATCAGCTGACTGGACATATCCGCATTTTCAATTTT
>CAKRLC010000096.1 GCA_934358955.1 uncultured Roseburia sp.
TTACCACAAAAATAGGACCTTTCGCATGAACGAATGGTCCTATTTCTTTTAGGGACTTATTTCACAGCCCCTTTTTTATCTTAGCAATCTAATGGCTTATTCAGTTCTTCAATTCCTGCAAGTACAAAACGTCCGTCAGAAATAATGTCTTCTGTCGTTCCATCCTTGCGGATCACTGTGATCTTGTCAAGTTCGTCATACGGGATCGTGATATCCGTATGGCAGTTAAAATATGCCTTGCTCATATCCTCATTACGAAGTCTGGAGAAATCATTGTCTCTTGCAACGATCTGTTTTCCATCCGGGTTATAAGTAACCATATCTTCCTCATGGGAATAGCAGGTATCACCCACTGCAAAATGAGGTCCTGTCTTCTCAGCAATCAGGATCGGCAGCTTATCTGCAATATCAAAATCTCTTGCCATACGGTAAGCAGTGGTGTTGGTTCCGATCGCGAACTCACCCATTGGAAGAGTCTCATGGTTCATTAAAACATTCTCTTTGATATACTTTTTGCAGTCTTCTTCTTTTTCAAAGTTCGTGCAGGTGTAATCCTTGATCACACCGTCTTCAAAATCAATTTCCAGATTCAGGTACTTCAGTTCATTTAAATAAACCTGGCTTACAAATAACTTTCCGGTCGTTCCCTTTAATACCGGGGAAGTAAATACTTCACCTACCGGGATATTCACATCTGCAACACAGTTTTCAAATGCTGTTTCCTTTGCTGCATCCGCTAATGGCCAGATAGAAACATACAGGTCTGTTTTATTGCCATTCTTTCCTGTGATGTGTACCTTCTCTGCCTGATCTAACACATCGATGATCTTCTGCTGCATATTCTGATACAATGTATAGTCTAATGTATTGATCTTCACCGTCTCAGCAAAAATCTCCTTAAACTTCTCACCGATCTCCGGTACCGGATAAGCAATGATCGTAAAGCTGCGCTCCTCGCCGATAATATACTGGTTCATGATCTGTCCGGACATACTCATATCATAAACACTTAACTGCTGCTGTTTTTCATTCAGCTTCAGTACTTCCTTCTTGGTCTCCGGTGAAAATGGTGTCTCACCAAATACTTCGATCACAGCAGGGCCGGCCTGTCCGTTTGCTTTCTTCTTCATCTCTTCAAAAGAAGTCTTCATCACTTCCAGACGGCGTTCCACATAAGCCTTATCATAATACAGTGCCTTGTCTTCCTTATGGTCATAATCATACTGCTTATTTGCCGCAGAAGAAACTGCGCGCATCGTTACCTTCAAATTCAGCTTTTCCAGATTCTTCACAGCCGCACGTACCATGCGCTCGAAACCGATCGGATAGCGTACCTGCGCTGTTGTCTTCTTAGACAGATCCTTTCCGGTAGCCGCAAAACCGATCCGGTAGCCTTCGGTATAAGTATCTGCCATTGCCTGGATCTCTTCCTCTGTCATCGCATTTAAAAATGCTGAGATCTCAACCTCATTTCTTCCGATATGCATGCCATACTGGTAAAGGTAGCGTGGATCGTTCAAATCAGAGTTCATAACGATCTGATATAAAAAGTCCTCGTCTTCATCCACGATCTCGCGAAGCATCTCACCGATAAAAATCTCACTGTAATCGTGGGCGTACCAGTAAATCGCCTGCTCGATCGCTTTCTTATCAATGCCTTCTTTTTCTTCAAAATAATTATAAATCTCGACAAATAATTCTGCCGTGATCGTTACATTCATCTTCTTTCCGGCGAATGCATCCGTAATGCGTTTTCTGCATTCTGCATACAGCACAGATAAAATCTGTCCGTATTCTTCCCCGAGTTTTTCAACGGCATAGGATGGATTTCCATAGCTTGAGCCATAATGCTCTGCTGTGATATCCGCGTAAAGAGCTGTAGTTCTCTCTTCGCACTCTGCAAGAGTAGCATCCTTTAAGCTGTCTGCCCCTGCTTTTTCCACAATGTCTGCAAGCATCTGTAAAAATGCTGCTGTCTTTTTAAAATAATCCTCAAATGTCTCCGGCACATCTGTTTCCTTTGCGATCTCGCCAATGCGTTCCATCACAAGAGAAAAACGTTCCTCTGCCTGCTCATTTGATTCTTTGTAAAGCTCTTTGTATCCCATGATAATTCCTTTCGTCTTCCTTCTAAGCAGAAAATACTCTCATCATGCCTTCCACATAAAGCACGATCCATGTTCCTGCTGCTAAAAATGACATCACTGTCGATGCATATGGAAAAAGTTTAAACGATTCTTCCTCCTTCAGGCTCTTAACTGCGATCACAGCTGAGACAAAAGAAAGAAGCATCGAGCACACCCCAGCACTTCCAAGGTACATGCTGCCATTTCCATTATTATGGTAAGAATTTGACACTACATAGATAAAAATGCCAATAGAGAGTGCTGACAATAAAAATGCCAGTACTCCCTTCTTAGATTGCGTCTTTTCTGTAAATTTATATCCTCGTCTTCTGCGTTTTCTGATTGCCATCATTGATTACTCCAACCGTGCTTTTCTTCTCGGATCCCTGATATCCGAAAGCACGTTTTTACTGTCTGTTCCCACTATTTCCGGTTTTTTCTGTCTTTCTTCTCAAATACAGGACGCCCTTGCATACAAGATACCCAAGCAGACCTCCAATCGTGTTTAAGAGCAGGTCATCCACATCAAAGCTGCCCACCTTGAGCACCAGCTGAAGCAGCTCGACCAAAAGACTCAGTTCAAAACTATAAAGCACCGTGATCCAAAGCTTTCTGCAGCGGCTCGCATAAATCGGGAGAAATGCCCCAAACGGCATAAATGCAATAATATTGCCCCAGATATTCAGCACAACCGCTTTCCAGCCAAGTATCCTGCGATAAATAATAAACCTCTTAATCTCATGAAATGGGATCAGATTATAGTGATATGCTCTTTCTGAATATGTTCTTCCCAGCTCCTCTGAAAAAAACAAAAAATAAAACAATACAATAAAGTAAAGCAGAAAAAACAATGCTGCCACGACCCTGTGTCTTCCGTTACGAATCAGCGGCCGATCCCCGCCTTTTTTCTTATTTGCAGCCATACTCTTCGTAGTATTTGTCAATTGCAGCTTTGATCTCGTCATTGATCACAACTTTTCCGTTATGCTCTTTGTTATATAAATACTCTGTTACTTCTGCCATTGTAACAATTGCTTTTCCTTCAAAGCCATATTTTTCTTTGATCTCATCTAACGCGCTTACTTTTCCGCCCTGTCCGACTTCCATACGGTTCAAGCTTACCATAAGACCAACGATTTCTACATTTGCAGCGCCTTTTACCTTCGGTACTGTCTCTTCCATAGATTTTCCGGAAGTAGTAACGTCTTCGATCATAACCACTCTGTCACCATCTTTTAAGCTGCTTCCAAGGAAACCACCCTTGTCAGCTCCGTGATCCTTTGCTTCTTTTCTGTCAGAGCAGTAACGGATCTCTTTTCCGTAAAGCTCGCTGTATGCAATTGCTGTAACAACTGCAAGCGGGATTCCTTTATATGCCGGTCCAAACAGGACGTCAAAATCATCCCCATAATTAGCATGGATCGCTTTTGCATAATATTCTCCGAGTCTCTTTAACTGGGAACCTGTCACATAAGCTCCTGCATTCATGAAAAATGGGGACTTACGTCCACTCTTTAATGTAAAATCACCAAATTTTAATACATCACTTTCTACCATAAAGTCGATAAATTCGCTCTTATATGCTTCCATTTCCAAATCCTCCTTATTTTAAGTCATTCCAAAAAAGTTCACAAACTCACCAATTTAGTATAGCATTTCATGCCCGCTTTTTCAACTAACATTCACTTTTTGAAAAATGTACACCTTTGGCTTGAATATAATGATAATAAAAGTCAAAAAATCAGCACCTCCAGAAAAAGAAATCTCTTTCCTTCGGTGCTTTGTCTATTATAGTTCTTAGTATTTACTCGGAAGAATTGCCTTTATATCTGATACAGAATAATCCGATATATTTCTTTCACACTATATTCTGCTGCGATATTTTAATACACCTATACAGCTTCCGGTTGAAATCAACGCTACAAGCCACAGGAGCATCAGCATAGGACTCTGCTCCCCTGTTTTCGGGCTTGCCTGCGCAGCATCTGCAGCCGTGCCACCTGCTGTGCCTCCGCCAGATGTATTGCTATCTGTCGTACTTCCGCTTGTTATACTTCCTCCGGATGTATTGCTGCCCGCCTTACTTCCTCCTGCGGTACTTCCTCCGGATGTATTGCTGCCTGCCGTACTTCCACCTGTTGTACTACCGCCTGCTGTGCTTCCACCTGTTGTACTACCGCCTGTCGTGCTTCCTCCTGCGGTACTTCCACCTGTCGTGCTTCCGCCTGAGCCAGCTGATTTTACGACAGAAAAGCCTGTGCTACAGCTGCCATCCGTATACAGGAATGTCAACGTGTGTGTACCGGACGAAAGTGTCTTTAAATACTCCGGCTTTATCGTTACGATCGTAGAACCGGATACTGCGGTATAGTTTGATGGATCCACTGTAACACCGTCTACCTGCAAGCCGGTAAACTTTGCAAAATCACCATTTGCGCGGATTGTCAGTGCCGTGTCGTCATCTGTTTCTTCTATCCAGGAGCTGTTTGCACCGTTGATCACCTGATAGTCTGCTGCTTTTGGTGAGAACCAATACAATGCTGCTGCAAACATCTTTTTGCCATCCTGGCCTACCGACAGATTTCTGCTGTCGATCGCTTTTCCATTCATGGAAAATGTCAGTCCGTCCCCAACAGATACAAAGCTTCTGCCATTCGTAGCCTGAAGCAGCACACTGTACATATAATGCTTTCCTTCTTCAAAGGTTGTAAGCTTCTTATCATCGGAAAGCGCTGTATTCAGGCTTTCATCGGAATACCAGAATTTTACCGGAACAAGCTCATCTCCCGTCTGCTCCATTTCTTCCCAGTATTCATATTCCACTTCATAATTGGCTGCATTCTGATCCATCTTTTCCATAGATGCTTTCGGAGCATCTCCTGCCATATAAGCAACATAGGCATTGATCTGCACATCCTTTATTCCGGTCGTCTCTGCTCCACCGGAAGCATCCGTTGCTTTTACTGTGATGCCATCCACAGCGATCGTCAGCGTTTTTTTATCTTCGGAAAGCCTCGGCGCATCCCATGATACCGGCAAACTGTGATTTCCGTCACAGATAAAAGTCACACTGCCTGCGCTATAGCTGTCCGGATTGGCAAATGCATCTGAAAAAACAAATCCGTCTTTTGCCTGCAGCACTGCGACATAATTATAAGTCATTCCGTCTATTGGTGCCGGATGATCTGCATCTGAGCGTCTGATACTGTATCCTTCTGTGCTCCAGATCTCGTCGATCAATTCCATCTGTCCGGCACATGCGGAATTCGGGTTCACTTCCCCGGTAAATGCAATCGGGGTTCCGGCCACAAGATTCTTCCATATATTTCCGATATCCACCGTCTCGATCACCTGCCCTGCTGCCGGTACAACTGCTCCGTCATTACTGCCTGACACAACAGGCGGTGCAGCAGCTCCATCAGCACCCTCTGCCGGATCGGCGAATACCGCTGTCTGCGTCATCAGAAACGTCATGCACACTGCGCAGAGCACTGCAAGCCTTCCCATGATTTTTTTCTTCATAAAAAATACCTCCTTCTTTTGTCCATCCATACTTCATACAACCATTATAGCGTTCCTTCTGCCTGCACCGGTTTTTCTTTCCAAAAAGTCAATGACAATATGGAAATTCCGGTGTGACAGAAACACGTCCGCACGTTATAATAAAGTCAGTTACAAATACCAGATTCCATTATCCGCTTGCACAAAATACCGCAGGCTTCACAGTGCAAAACATTCCGGAAGGAGCATACATTATGGATTTCAAAGAGCAACTTACTACCTATATGGAGCAGCTCGACTGCACCGCAAAGGAGCTGTCCGAACACTCCGGGCTGTCGGCTTCCACGATCAGCCGCTACCGTTCCGGCGAACGAATGCCGGAGGCAGGCTCCGATAACTTCACAGCCCTCATAAAAGGACTTGTTAAGATCGCCGAAGCAAAAGGGATCGCTTCTCTCACAGAAGAAGCCGTCACTGACACCCTGTTTCCACTGATCCCGAATCAATCTGTGGATATGGACAGACTTCAGGCTAACTTCAACGCTCTGCTGTCGGCACTTCCGGTCAGCGTGACGGAGCTCGCAAAATATCTGAACTTTGATGCTTCCTACATTTCGCGCATCCGCAACGGGCAGCGTACGCCTGCTAACCCTCTGGATTTTGCAGAAAAAGTTGCAGGAT
This sequence comes from uncultured Roseburia sp., assembly GCA_934358955.1. GTDB lineage: Bacteria > Bacillota > Clostridia > Lachnospirales > Lachnospiraceae > Roseburia. Next base: position 6,309 of record CAKRLC010000096.1, read on the forward strand.
TTCTTGCAAAAAGATATGCAAATGATACTTATAAGTCAACGATTGCTTCCGTGACCGGCTGTAAGGAAACGGATCTGACGGATGTCTCCACCTGCCAGTCCCTCCTTTTAGAATGGCTTACAAATGGCAGCTCCCACTCTGCAAGCTCCATGACAAGCTTCCTTGAAAAGCTCGACAGCTTTAACTTAGATGAGTACATCCGCGCGATCCATTTTGATGAACTGAAAGTGCCGACTGTTCCGTTCCAGCTTCCGACCTCAAAAAGCTACTACGGCATACAGGAAATGATGGAAAGTGAGCTTGCTTTCTTAAAAGCAACGGTTCTCTCAAAATCCAGTGCGCCGGTCACTATGTACAGCGATATGCCGATGGGTGAGATGGCAAAGGATCCTGATTTTCCGAAAAAATGGATGTTTGGGATGGCAATGATGTTAAAGAAAGGGCTGCATCTGAATCAGATCCACAATATCAACCGTTCCTTTGAAGAAATGATGCTCGGACTGGAAAGCTGGATCCCGATGTACATGACGGGGCAGATCTCTCCTTATTACTTAAATGAAAAACAAGATCATATTTTTTCCCATTTTCTGAAGGTATCGGGCAGCGTGGCGCTGACCGGGGAAGCGATCCAGGGATATCACAGTGAAGGAAAATACTATCTGACGAAAAATAAAGACGAGGTTGCCTACTACCGGAAACGTGCGGACCGCCTTCTGTCAAAGGCGCAGCCTCTGATGGATATTTACCGGGAAGACCGGCAAAGAGCGTATGAACAGTTCTGGCAGACAGATGCTGCCGTGGAAGGAAAACGCTGCTTTGTCTTGTCCTCCTTCTCTCTTTTTACGGCAACCGATGACCTGATCGAACGGATTCTGGATGAAAACCATGTGCCAGAGGCAGACCGAACACAGATCCTGCAATATGCCGCCACGCAACGCAGCATTGCAGACACGATCTTAGCGCACAGTCCGATCACCGAGGAGCTTCCGATCTTAACCGAAGAGGAATTCCTGCGTTTTCCAATGACGCTCTCTCTTTCCGGAATGTTCTATGAAAAAGATATCGTTTACCGCTGGCAGGATTACGAGGAGCACCTTTGCCAGATCCAGGAATACCAGAGGCTCCACGCCAACTACATGGCTATAAAAAATGCATCCTCTGCTTTCCGAAATATCCAGATCTATATCCACGAGGGGAAATGGGTTCTTGTGTCCAAAAACAAGACACCTTCGATCCATTTTCTGATCCGTCATCCGAAAATGCGGGATGCATTTGAAAATATGGTTCTTCCGATCATCGAGGAATAAACCTGCGGCCTACTCACAGCGCACCGTCACCCGGTTCTTGCCATCGGCAGTACAGGTAAAAAGGGTAAGCGGCCACTCGCCGCTTATCATGTCTTCCACGCTCTGCGCTGTCAGTGCCTCGACCACTGCGACATGATATACAAATACGTTTCCGGCTGCATCGGTAAAACGTACCTCACTTCCTTCCGGGAGCGTCTTGATCTTTCTGAAATGGGTTTTATAATTATGCGCAGCGATCACCAGATTTTCCTGATAAGCACTGCCTGCATAACGGCATGGGGCAAGCTTCAACAGCGGATAGCTCCACTCGCTCATAACCGGCAGTGTGAGGTCTACCGACGGGATCTCCAACGTCCCGATACACGCCGCACCGCCTGCGCTCTCCAACGCGATCTCCGGCATCTCCATTTCCAGATCCAGCTGATAGTCCGGTATGTCTCCATCCACGGCACTGCCGTCCTCTGAAATCTTCTGTTCTTCTTTCGTATACTCCTGTAAAATAACTTCCATGCTCTGTTCTGCGCGGCGGCTGTCCCATACATTGTAACAAAATAATAATAGCGCCGCTGATAAAAGCAGGATGCCAAGACAAGTCACGGCGCATCCTGCCCAATTCTTTTTCTTCTTCATTGCTCTTACTTTTCCTGATTTTCTTTCGAATGACGGAGCTTACTTCCGGTCAGCAGACAGCCTGCGCCTGTCACAAAAAGCAGTGGAACCGGCCACCACAGCTGTCCGGTCTGCGGAAGCTTCTGTGCCGTCACGGAACCGGATCCCTGCACTGCCGCCGTCGCTGTGTTTGTGAGGATCACCGTATTTCCTTCTCTTGCGGTGCTTTCCGTATATCCGGCCGGCACCTCCTTCTCTGTCACACTCCACTGTGCCTGCGCGGAAAGATTTTCCCAGGTGTAAGACCACTGGTTGTCCTTCTTCAATACCTGTCTGTCCGCAACCGTTGTATTTCCGTTTGCATCCGTCCGGAGCAATTCGACTTCAATCGATGCCGGGCGGCTCTTTTGTGTATCCTGCTTCCACACCTTTAACACATGAAGCTTCATCTTTGTTTCGGTCTGCAATTCGTTCTTCTCGTACTTCAAAACTCCGGTCACCTGATAAGGATCTGTCCCAAGTGCCGCATCCGGAAGTGCGATCAACGCTACCTGTGGTGTATAAAGAACCGTCTTTCCACCGTCCCGGCTCTCTGTCTGCCGTCCACGCACCAGATACAGTCCGCGCGTCAGATCCGTAAAACAAACCATCCCATCGCTTCCTGCTTTTCCTGTGGCATCGGCACGGATATTATCACGTCCGGCACAGTCAGAAAGCGTATGCGCCGCTCCCTGCCAGCCTTCTTCATCGTTCTGCTTTAAGGAAACCGCATACTTTGCAAAGTTCCCGGTCAGGGTAAAGCTGCCGCCTTCGTCATAATCTGCCACACGATACAGCGAAAGCTCCATTCCTTCTACCGGGCAGACGATCGAAATGCTGCCCTTTGGAAGCGTTGCTGCCAAAATCTGTGTACTCTGCAAAATCCCGGAGAGGATCATGATAAATGTCAATATCCATATTTTCTTCTTCTGATGCTTCATTTCTCTTTCTCACTCTTCTTTCTTCCGGAATGTCTGCCTGTTACATCTACTACAATAAAACATAAGATCAAAATCGGTACCGCGATGCATGCTGCTACAACGAGCGTACTCATTTTCGCTGCATCCGAGGTCACCCTTGTCTCTTCCCCTGACTGGTTCTCGATCCTGGTTCCGCGCACTAACAGTCTCTGCGTGTTAATTCCATACGGGGTACAGGTAAGAAGTGTGCACAGATCCTTTCCTTCCTCAATCTCAAGCGGGCCATAATCCCCCGGCTCTACGATGCGGATCTGGTCGATCTCATAAGTAAATACCTGGTCATAAATATGCAAAAGGAAAATATCCCCTTCCTGCAGCCGGTCAAGATCTGTAAAAAGCTTCGCACTCGGAAGTCCTCTGTGCCCCGACAGCACACAGTGTGTGCCGCTGCCGCCAACCGGCAATGACGTGCCTTCTAAATGTCCGACACCAACCTGTAAAACTGAATCATCTACTCCATGATAAATCGCAAGCTTGCATTTGATCTCCGGGATCGTAATATATCCCATCATTCCGGTTCCATCGGCATCTAACAGGCTTTCATACAATTCTGTCTCCTCCTGTGATGGAGTAAAACGTCCTGTGTCCGCAGCAATCGTCTCATTATATGCTTCTGCTTTTTCTAATTCCTTCTTTTTCTCGCTGTCATCTAATTTCTCGATCCGTTCAGAATATTCTGCAACTGCCTGGGACTGATGCCTCGCGTTCCAGAAATTACTGACGGTCGGGTACAGCAGTAAGGACAGGCCTGTAAGTAAAATGATCGCGGCAATGATCGTTGATAAATGCTTTCTCATATAAAATGCTCCATTCCTTTTATTTACAATGCTCTCCTTACTGCTATACATGGAAATGCAGCAGCTCTACTGCCGCATTTCCTGTACAACAA
>CAKRLC010000097.1 GCA_934358955.1 uncultured Roseburia sp.
ATATAAAAGTACAAGAAACGGCATCCGATGAAAACGTGGTGTCGTTTTTGCAATAGGAGAAAAGTCAGGTATGAGGAAAAATGATTCCAAAACATTTCAGTCAGACAGAGTACTTTCTTATTTTAGAGCAGAATGGAAAGCTCTTTTAGCTGTCACATTTTCCGGGCTGGTATATAATCTTGGACTGCTTGCAGGTCCATGGTTTGAAGGAAAGATGGCAGGCTGTCTTGTGGCTGTTTTAAAAGGAAATGAGACATTTTGGGCAATGCTGTCACTTGTGGCAGGCTATGTGGCTGCGATCGCAGTGGTGCAGATCTGCAGATATATGAAGCGGTTTTATGTCCGCAGGTTTGCCAACAATGTAAACCGGCGGATGAAAGAAGTACTATATGGAAGTCTTGTGCGAAAGAGCAGGAGAAGCCTTGGACAGGAGGGCGAGGGAGATGCCCTGACGAAGGCTATCCTGGATGTGGATGACTGCGTGGAAGGAATGCGGAAGTTTACGACAGAGATTTTCGATACCGGGGTAGCACTGGCAGCCTATACCGGCATGCTGCTATGGTATGACTGGAGACTGGCACTGCTTTGCCTGATTTTTCCACCGGTTTCCTATCTGACAGCGGAAAAGATGAAAAAGACTGTACAGCGGACAGGCGCAGCATATAAGGTGCAGGCAGGCATGTTAAGTACAGCGACCTTAGACCGGGCGCAGAATGAGATCACTTATCGTGTATTTGGCCGGGAGAAAGAGAGGGCAGAGGCTTATGAGGAGAATCTGTCCTCTTATGAAAAGGCAGCAGTCAGGGCAAGTCTCTGGAATGCGGTGATGCCGCCTCTTTACCGGATCATTTCCATGACAGGTGTATTGTTTATTTTATATTTCGGACAGAAAAATGTTCTTGGAAATGGATGGAAAGCATGGGATATTGCAGCGTTCACAACATTTCTGGCATGTTTTGTGAAGCTGTCAGTAAAATCTTCAAGTGCGGCAAAGCTTTTTAATGCGGTGCATAAGGCGCAGGTTTCCTGGAAAAGGATCTGTCCTCTGCTGTATCCGGCAGAGCAGGAAGAAACAAACGAAGCAAGCAAGCCGGGTGAGCTTACGGTAGAACATTTATCCTTTACTTATGAGGATGGAAAGAAAATACTGGAGGATATTTCGTTCAAAGCAAAACCGGGACAGATCATCGGGATCACCGGACCGGTCGCATGCGGCAAATCCACGCTTGGAAAAGCATTTCTCTGTGAATATCCATATGAAGGGCAGATTTTTTTTGCAGGGGAAGAATTGCAGCAAATGAATCCGGCAAAAAGAAATGGCGTGGTCGGATATCTCGGGCATGATCCGGAGTTGTTTCACGATACGATCGAAAATAATATTTTGCTTGGCGAAAAGAAACAGGCAGCGGATTTTTTAAGAATGGTAAGTCTTGACCAGGAAGTGGATGAGATGCCGGAAAAAGAGCAGACGATGCTTGGAACCGGAAATGTAAGGCTTTCCGGAGGTCAGGCGCAGAGGCTTGCATTAGCGCGGACACTCTGCCATAAAAAACCTATTCTGGTTTTAGATGATCCGTTTTCCGCATTGGACAAGAAAACAGAACGACAGGTTTTCGGGCAGTTAAGACGTGAAGCAGAGGATGGGATCGTATTATTGATCTCACACAGGCTTTATTTATTTCCACAGTTAGATCAGGTGATCTGGCTGGATCATGGAAAAGCAACGGTCGGCACACATCCAACGCTCATGGAGCATGTGGCAGAGTATGCGGGATTATTCCGGGAACAGGAGGAACAGGCAGATGAAGCAGGAGCATAAAGTTGGCAGTGCTGTTTTTGATATAATGAAGAAACAGAAGTTACTTTGTCTGGGCATCATCGTGACAGTATGCGGGACCGTTGTTTTTGCACTGATCCCGCCGTTGATCCTCGCGAAGATTATTGATACAGTCACAGCAGGAAGAGGTGTGGGATTTTTTGCAGTACTTCTTTATTTTGGAGTACTTGCGCTGACAGGAATATTGGAATCGTGCAGAGAAGGACTGCTGGTTATTTTTGGACAGAAGATCACGCACGGATTGCGAAGTACGATGATGGATAAGTTTTTACATCTGACGACAGCCAATATAAGCAGCCAGGAACCGGGAACGCTTGTTTCAAGGTTCGTTGGGGATGTAGATACCGTAGAGAATCTGTTTACATCCGGGATCATCAGTATGTTTGCAGATGCCTGCAAGATCGTGAGTATTATGACGGTGATCTGGTTTCAGAACAGAGGACTTGCAGTGGTTCTTTTGCTTGTCCTTCCATTGGTGTTTTTGTTCACCAGACAGGTGCAGAAAAATATGCTTGCAGCACAGATCAAAAACCGCAAAGCAATCGGACGAGCATCCGGCCATGTTCCGGAAACACTTTACAATATACGGACGATCCAGAACCTTGGAAAAGAAGCCTATATGGAACAGCGTTACGATGCATATATCAATGAGAGCTATCAGGCAATGGAGAAAACAAATTTTTATGATGCAGTCTATTCCCCGGTTATTTTGATCTTAAATGTAGTGGTCGTGGCAGTGGTAATGCTTTTATCGGCATCAGGAGATCAGACCGTGCAGATGTTTTTTGGAATGACGGCGGGAACGGCTGTGGCAGTGATCAATTATATTTCACAGATTTTTGCACCGGTGGAAAGCCTTGGAATGGAGATCCAGACGATTCAGTCGGCAGCAGCAGGAATACACAGGATCAACGAATTTTTGTCAATGGAAGAAAAACAGACCGTGGCAGAATGTCCTATGGAGAAAAAAGAGAAAAGAAAAACAAGCCCATTTGTAGAATTTCAGGATGTCGTATTTGGCTATGATGAGCATGTCGTGTTAGATCATCTGAGTTTTTCGATAAAAGAAGGGGAACAGGTGGCATTGTCTGGCCGCACCGGAATCGGGAAAAGCACGATCTTAAAGCTGGTGCTTGGATTGTATGAGCCGCAGGAAGGAAATGTATGGATACAGGGAATTCCGGCATCACAGATTCCGGAACAGGAAAAGAGAAAGTTGTTTGGATATGTAGAACAGTTGTTTCATATGGTACCTGGAACCGTGCGGGATCAGATCACATTATTTGATGAAACGATCACAGACGAGGACATAAAAAAAGCAGTGGAACTTACCGGTTTAGAGGAAGCCATCTGCGGTTTGGAAAATGGATATGATACGAAGTGTACCCCGGAACTTTTTTCACAGGGACAATGGCAGTTATTATCGATTGCAAGAGCAGCAGTTGCAGAACCAAAGCTGCTCCTGTTAGATGAGATCACGGCAAACTTAGATGCGGAGACGGAGAAGAGTGTCTTACAGGCGCTTGCAAATGCGTCGAAAGACAGGACCGTGATCTCAGTTTCACACAGAATTTCTGCAGATACTACAGATTTTATTTCTGCGATTTCTTTACAAAATATCCGATCAGATAGCAGATGATAGCTACGAGCATTCCGTTGATCGAAGAGATTCCGATGCTTACCACGTTTGCTACGATGGCACCAAGGATAACACCTGCAACTGCAAACCAGTTGACCTGTTCGGTAGGAAGATCTTTCTCATAAACCTCTTTATTTAAGAAGTAAGAGAGGATTAAGATCGCACCTACCGGAGGAAGGGTGCAGTTTAAAACATTTAACCAGTTACAGAAATTGTAGTATAACCATACAGAAAGAAGTGTTCCGATAATACCGGAGATTAAAACCATCGGTTTTTTCTTCTGGTGGAAAATATTGGCAAGACCGAGTCCTGCGGTATATAACGCATTATCGTTAGTTGTCCAGATATTTAAACCAAGGACAAGAAGGGCCATATAAAACAGGTTCAGACGGATCATAACTTCGAAAATATCATTGCCGCCTACAAAAATATAGGAGATCGCACCAAAGAAGAACATCAGTGAATTTCCGATGAAGAAAGCGATCACAGTTGCAACGGTTCCGATCGTGGCATTTTTGGCAAAACGGGTGAAGTTCGGGGTTGCGGTACCTCCGGATACGAAAGATCCGATAACAAGTCCGGCGCCACCGATCACAGTTAAGGAACCACTGGATGCTGCAAACTGGTCAATGATAGTTCCATTTCCCTGATTTACGGCCATGATCATTGCAACAGTTCCAAGGATTGCTACAAGCGGAACAGCAATGTAGCTGATCAAAGTTAAAGACTTGATTCCAAAATATGCGGAAGCAGTCATACATACACCTGCGATGATGACCAATGCCCATTTGGCAAATGTGCTACCACCAAAAATCTCAGTGGATACCGGGATCGCAAACATGGCAATACCAACGCCAAACCAGCCGATCTGTGTAAAGCTGATCATTGCGGAAGAGAGGTAAGAACCTTTCTCACCGAAAGCTTTTTTGGAAAGAAGATCCATGCTTAAGCCTGTTTTCGCGCCGACGTAGCCTAAAAGACCGGTGTAGGCACCAAGGATGATACCTCCTAAGATCAGGGAACCGACAAAGCCGTAAAAGTCAAGCCCGGCAGCCATCTGCTGACCGGCCCACATGCTGGCTGAGAAAAAAGTGAAGCCGAGCATGATCATAAACATGGTCAGAAAGCCTTTTTTACTCTGATTGTCTACGGCACTGTCTGCGTAATCAATATCTGTAACCGTTTCTGTTGTATTTGTTTTTGTCATTTTCATAATCTGCCGGATGAAGTCCATCCGACAACTCCTTCTATTGTAAAATTATAAAATGTATTTTTTAAGTGCAGAGGTAAATTCTGCGATTCTTTGTTCTGCAAGTTCTTTTAATGTCATATTTTTCATGCTTTCCACATAACCAAGCTCCTGGCGGTATAACCATTTGGTATCTTCAGGACGGATCTTTTCATAGTGGTTGGCATGGATCCAATCTTCATAACTGATCGGAAGTGGATAACCCAACTTCTCTTCGATCAGTTTGTTGAAATCAATCTGGTCTGCACGGGCAAGCATGCCTTCCCAGAAGGCGAGTACTTCTTCTACATGTTCGTGGATCTCATAACGTCTTGCGCCGCCATCGTAAATAATACATTTCTCAAAAAGAGGGCTGCACATGGACAGGGTTTCACGACGGAATTCCGGTGCAACAATACCATCTTTCCAGAAGAAATCTACATCCGGAAGATTAATGCCGGAAACACCTTTATCTTCATAAGTAGAGAAAATTCCCTCATAATATACGGTAATAAATCCTTCAAAGTCCGGCCAGAATTTGCGGATGTCACGGGTAAGGTCTTCTAAGATATCGATACCTTTTGTGCCACCAATTGTAAATAAGATGATATTACGAAGCTTTGCTCCATGATCGCGGTAGAAATCGGTAACATAGCGCAGACAATGGATTAAAGTAGCACCGCTGGCGATAATATCACCGATCATAAGTGTGCTGTCCGGAACCATCGTCAGCTTGCTGTATTTAATCTCAAGTCCTGCAATCTCTTCATCAGCAAAAACACGTTCACTGGAAAGAAAACTGATGTCGTGGACACGGATATGTTCACGGTAGCAGCTTTCTTCAAGAGGATAGTTTAAAGCACCTCTTAAAATAGAAAGAATATTTGCAGTGGTTACTTTTTTCTGCTCTTTTAAGTAGTAGAGCATCTGGGAAGTAGAAGGGATCAGGCAGTTGTATACTTCATAGCCAACGATCTCCGGTGTGTTAAGAAGCTTTCTGCTTTCAGCTTCTGATACAATATAGTATTCATTTAAGTAATTTCCGCCGTCAAGACGGTAACAGGATACTCCCTGTTCGTTGAATTCAGGAACTAAAACAACATCATTCCAATGTTCCATGAGTGCCTCCTTTGTATTAGCAACATTTTTTATCACTGCCAACCATTATAGCTTGTGTTGCGTGTATATGCAATGAAATCTTTACAATAAAAACACAGGTGTCAAAAGGGTGAAAAAAGGTTTGCATTTAAAGTTGTTTTAGCAGATTACAAAAAAATGTTCCGGTTTTCATTGTGCAAAGAGAAAACTGGAACATTTTTTGTAATTGGACAGTGTAAGGCGTTACGCGTCTACCAGCTGCAGATCATACAGCTTCTTATAGACGCCGTTCTGAAGCAGAAGCTCCTGATGGGAGCCGGCTTCCTTGATCTGTCCGTGATCCATTACGATAATCTTATCGGCATGCTGGATCGTGGAGAGCCGGTGTGCAACCATGATCGTGGTACGTCCATCCATAAGGCGCTCTAAGGCGCTCGTGATCAGGGATTCTGTTTCAGTATCAATATTGGCGGTTGCCTCATCAAGCACAAGGATCGTCGGGTCATAAGCGAGTGTTCTGGCAAAGGATAAAAGCTGTCTTTGTCCGGCAGATAAGGTGCTTCCACGTTCGGTCACAGGGGCATCGTAGCCGCCCGGCATCTTTTCAATGAAAGAATCGGCATGCACGATCTGTGCAGCGCGTTTGACATCATCAATCGTAATAGCTTCATTATCCAGAGAAATATTGCCCTTAATATCTCCGGTAAAAAGAAAGACATCCTGCTGAACCTGTCCGATGGCAGCACGCAGTACGTTTGTATCAATTTCTTTGATATTGACACCGTCAATCAGGATTTCCCCTTTTTGAATGTCAAAATATCGTCCGATCAGATTTAAGATCGAAGATTTGCCGGCACCTGTTGCACCGACAAAGGCAACCTTTTGACCGGGCTCAATGACAAAACTGATATCCTTTAAAATATAATCCTCTTTTTCATAAGCAAACCATACATGACGGAATTCAATCCGTCCGCGGATGGTAACATCGACCGGATGAGCAGGATTGACGATGTCAGGCTTAATATCAAGGATTGAGAAAATCTTTCCAGCGGAAGCGAGGGAAGACTGGAGTGTACCAAACTGTTCTGCAAGTTCCTGGATCGGGTCAAAAAAGGAAGTGATATATGTAATAAAAATAAACAACGTTCCAAGGGAAAGCTTCTGGCTTAAGACAGCCGAGCTTCCGGTTCCGATGACAAGGATCATGGCAATGACCGATACAAGGTAGATCGATGGGCGGAAAATAGCAAAGGTCATGACCTCACGCCAGTTGGCACGATAAAGATCTTCGGATTTTTGCTCAAATTGCTGATATTTTTCTTCTTCTCTTGCAAAAATCTGGATCAGCTTCATGCCGGACAGGTGCTCGGAGAGGAACGTGTTCAGATCCGTAATACGGTTTCTGGTCAGCTCATAGGCTTTGCGTGACAGAGAACGGAAAAAGAAAGTCAGCAGGGTGACAATCGGAAGCAGCGCAAAGGATACGAGAGCCATTTTGACATGAATGGAAAGCATGACAATTGCATAGCCGATAATTTTCACGATATTTTTAAAAAGCTTAACTAAAATACTGGAGAAAAGCTCATTTACGGCCTCGGTATCATTGGAGACACGCGTGACAAGCTTTCCGACCGGAGTATTGTTAAAAAAGCTTAAAGACAGGCTGTGGATGTGCGTAAATACTTCCTCGCGCATCTGATAAATAATCTGCTGTCCCATTTTCTGAAGCATCCAGGTGTCTAATGCATTTAAGACAAAGCCTAAAAGCAGCAAGGCAAGATAGAGTGCAGCAGCAGCTAAGATGCCTCGGAAATCGTAATGCCGGAGTTCTTTTAATTCATCGCGGGATAATAAGGCAGCGCCGTTTTTCACGTAAGTGGCAAGTGTATCAGAAGAAGCATCCTGCAAAAGGGAACATTCTTCGGATGTTAAATCTTCTGCCATATAATATTGATTTTCATATAAGAAAATCTGGTCATAGGAATTCTTGGCAGAAGCAGCTTTGGAAAAATCTCTTGTCAGATAAGTCCCATGGTAGGAAACAGCTCCGGGAGCATCGGCAGTCGTTTCTACATAAGGAGAATAATAACCATTAATATAGGAATCAATCGCATTACCAATAACGATCGGACGGTAAAGCTCGACGACAATAATAAATAATACGAGGATGGTCGCAGCGGTCATGACCCATTTATGTGGTTTTAAATAAGTAAGAAGTCGTTTCATGCGTTTGCTTTTTCCTTTCCGGCAGCCTCTAACTGTTGTTTTTCAAACATATCATAGTAGATGCCATGTTTTTTCATAAGAGATGCGTGGTTACCGATCTCTGCAGCAGTTCCATTTTCCAATACCATGATCACGTCGGCATTCTGAATGGTCGAGATGCGGTGGGCAATCAGGATCGTTGTTTTTCCGGCACGGTTTTTCTTCAGGTTATTTAAAATATGCTCTTCCGTGTCTGTGTCAACCGCAGAGAGGGCATCATCTAAAATCAGGATCGGTGCATTTTTCATCAGGGCACGCGCAATCGAACTGCGCTGTTTCTGACCACCAGACAGTGTAACGCCGCGTTCTCCGACGATCGTTTCATAACCATCCGGAAACTGGACGATATTTTCATGAATGCAGGCAGCCTGTGTCGCATTGACGATCAGCTGCATATCGTCGTCATCACTGCCAAAAGCAATGTTTGATTTTAAAGTATCAGAAAAAAGAAAATTATCCTGTGGTACATAGCCGATGTTTTCACGCAGCGTTTTTAAAGGGATCGTGTTAATGTCTTTTCCATCGATAAAAAGCATACCGGGTTTTGTATTGTATAAATGCAGCAGCAGATTGACAAGGGTTGATTTTCCATTTCCGGTCCGGCCGATAATGGCGAGCGTGGTTCCGGCAGGAATGTGGAGATTAATATCCTGCAAAGTTGGTTCGGTATGTCCCTGGTGCACAAAGGTGAGATGGGAAAACGTGATATCTCCGCGGATCTCATCCACAGGCTCTGTCAGCGCAGAGTCTGTAACAGAAGGTTCCTCTTCAAATACTTCCTGGATGCGTCGGATCGAAGCGGCTCCCTGTGAAAACATGGTAACAGCATCTCCGCAGGCTAACATTGGCCAGACAAGCATGTTGATGTATTGGTTAAATGCAACAAAACGGCCAAGTGTGATATCTCCTAAGAGCGCCAGATAACCGCCATAAATTAGTGTGGCAAGCGTGGACAGGCCGATGATCACATCCAGGAGAGGAATGATAATGGACTGGATTCGGGCAATACTTAAATTCTTCTCCATAGTATTGGCATTTTCTTTCAGAAAATGATAACGCTGCGCCTTTTCGCGGACGAAGGCCTTGATCACACGGATGCCGGAAAAACTTTCCTGAACATAATCGGTCAGTTCAGAGACGGCTTCCTGACGTGCAGTATAGCGGGATCGGATGATTTTTCCGTAATAGATCTCGCCAAATAAGATCAAAAGCATCGGGATCACAGCGATGAGCGTGAGCTTTATATTGACATAATACATCATTTGCAAAATGACCATGATGGTCATGACAGATGCATCGAACACACAGATAACAGCAGGTCCGAGTGCCATGCGGACAGCATTCAGGTCACTGGTAAAGCGGGTCATAAGATCACCGGTTTTGTGGTTGTTGTAATATTCTACATCCATTTTTTCAAGATGGGCAAACATGTCATTGCGGATTTCTTTTTCGATGGAACGGGAAGCTCCAAAAAGGAAAAAACGCCAGAAAAAACGACCTATGGTGAGGAACAGACCAAGAAGGAACAGGTAGATGAGATTTTGCTTTACACCGCCCCAGGAAAGGCTGTGTGCGGTCAGACCATCCGTGATGACACCGGTCAGCTTTGGAATAAAAATATTGGCAAAATCAACCGCAAAAAGAGTTAAAATGCCAAGTGTATACTGAAGCTTGTGACGTTTGATATATTGACAGATAAATTGAAATGCGTTCATAACATTCCTCCCTCGTAGAAGTAGTTCCATTTTATACTTATTGAAAAAAAGATGCAAGAAGTCCTGGGAG
>CAKRLC010000098.1 GCA_934358955.1 uncultured Roseburia sp.
GCACTCTTAATCGATACCGGATTCGGTACGATCCCGCTGAAAAAAATCTGTGAAGAGCTGACAGCATATCCGATAATTGTGGCATTGACACACGGGCATGTCGACCATATTGGTGGAACCGGTGCATTTGAAGAAGTGTGGCTTGATAAAGAAGATGAGCAGCTTTACCATGCGCATAGTGAGGAAAAGATCCGCCGTATTTTTACCCATGATGAGCTGCTTCCGGTAAAGAAAGAATGCCGTTTTTTTACAGAAAACATGGTATTTGAACTTGGGACGCGCAGTGTGCATGTGATAAAGACACCAGGGCATTCCATCGGCTCCGTCTGTTTTTGGGATGAAAAAAACCGGTGGATGTTTACCGGGGATACTTGCTGTAAGGCACATGTGCTTTTGCAGATGGACTATGCAGCAACGATGGAGGTATATCGGAATTCTTTGGAAAAATTATTGTCCATGGGGGAAATGTATGATCTTACCTGGCCGGGACACCATTCAAAACCAGTAGAAAAATATGTGATAAATGACTTCTTGACAGCTGTTAATGGAATCCTTGCTGGCAGCATGAAAGGAGTTGAAGTGCAGCTTCCTATGGGAAAAGCACATTTGCTGGAATACAGGGAGATTGGGATCGAGTATTAGGACCACGCAACAGCGAAAATTTCTTGAAATTTGCACTTTAACGTGCTACCATATTCGTTAAGCGAAGATATTATTTATCAATAAAGATTCAGATGTCAAAAGATCTGTTCTGTAACTTTTATTAGCAAATTGTACCAAAGAAATATGCAAAGTTTCTCTTTGCGCAATGGAGATAAGACTCATGAAGCGTGGAAGCCTTTGCTGAACATGCTTCATGTTTTCAGAGGCTTATCGGAATGCTTTGCGCAATGAAACTTGGAATATTTTTTGGTACAATTTGCTGACAACAGCTTAAATACAGATTTCCTGGCATCTGAATTTTATAAGAAGACACGAAAGGAATTTCATATGGACGATTACAGAATGGGAACAAAATGTGTGCAGGCGGGCTATACACCGGGCAATGGAGAACCGAGACAGGTTCCGATCATCCAGTCTACAACATTTAAATATAGTACAAGTGAGGATATGGGAAAGCTATTTGATCTGGAGGCATCCGGATATTTCTATACAAGATTGCAGAATCCGACGAATGACCATGTTGCAGCCAAGATCGCAGCGATGGAAGGCGGAACGGCTGCAATGCTTACCTCCAGCGGACAAGCAGCAAACTTTTTTGCAATCTTTAATATCTGTCAGTGCGGAGACCATATCGTTGCATCCTCTTCTATCTACGGTGGAACCTTTAATCTGATCGCAGTAACTCTGGCAAAAATGGGAATCACTGTGACGTTTGTATCACCGGACGCGACAGAAGAAGAATTAAGTGCGGCATTTCAGCCGAATACGAAGCTGATGTTCGGAGAGACGATTGCCAATCCTGCATTGACTGTTTTAGACATTGAACTTTTCGCAAAGGTTGCACATGCACATGGAGTACCGCTTATTGTAGATAATACATTTCCAACACCAGTCAATTGCAGACCGTTTGAGTGGGGTGCAGATATTGTAACACACTCAACTACAAAATATATGGATGGACATGGAGCAGCAGTCGGCGGAGCAATCGTAGACAGTGGAAAATTTGACTGGATGGCGCATGCAGAAAAATATCCGGGATTATGCACACCGGATGAGAGCTACCATGGAATTACTTATGCGGAAAAATTTGGAAAAGAAGGTGCCTTTATCACAAAATGTACCGCGCAGCTGATGCGTGACCTCGGCTGTATCCAGTCTCCACAGCATGCATTTATTTTAAATCTTGGTCTGGAATCTCTTCATGTAAGAATGCCAAAGCATGTTGAGAACGGACAGGCTGTAGCGGAATTTTTAGAGCAGCATCCAAAGGTTGCTTATGTGAATTATCCGGGACTTCCATCCAGTCCATATTATGAGAGAGCAAAGAAGTATTTGCCAAATGGCGGTTGCGGAGTAGTATCCTTTGGATTAAAAGGAGGAAGGGAAGCAGCTTCTGTATTTATGCAGAATTTAAAGCTTGGTGCGATCGAGACACATGTGGCAGATGCAAGAACCTGTTGTCTGAATCCTGCGACATCCACACACAGACAGCTGACGGACGAACAGTTAAAAGAGGCAGGCGTACCAGCAGAACTTGTACGTATCAGTCTTGGCTTAGAGGACAAGGAAGATCTGATCGCAGATATTTCAAATGCGCTTGATGCGATCCAGATGTAAGATACTGTGAAATAAAATTTGATCTAGAAAGATAATTGAGAACAAAATAGAAAGAACAAAAGCTCCACTGCATATGAGATGTGTCCAGGATTCTGGGTGCATCTGATATGCGGTGGAGCTTTTTAACGCTAAAGAATTCGAATATCAAAAGGTCTGCTCTATAACCTATACTGACAACTCACACAACAGAAAGATTCTAAGTTTCTCCTTGTGCAATGGAGATAAGACTCATGAAGCGTGGAAGCCTTTGCTGAACACGCTTCACGTTTTCAGAGGCTTATCGGAATGTTTTGCACAATGAAAATTAGAATCCTTCTGTTGTGCGAGTTGCTAACATAAACTTAGATGCAGACCATTTAACATTCGAATCCCTACAGCGGCTTTCTTGCAAGTTCATCCAAATGTCCCTGAAGAATGCGTTGCGCAGCGATCATATCCACGTATTCATACCAGTCTTTCTTGGGAATGCCAAGTTCGGTCATGATCTCATATGCTTCTACGGTAGTGAGACGTTCGTCACGGAAAGAAACAGGAAGACCGGTGCGCCGTTCGAGATCCGCTTTGAAGATTTTGCATTTTTCTACACGTTCTCCTTCATCTCCGGAAAGCATGATCGGGTAACCGAGGATAATTTCAGTTACTTCATATTCCGCAATAATTTCCTCAATACGGGCGTAGGTTTTGCGGAGTCTCTTTTCATTTTCACGTCGGATGATCTCAAGCCCCTGTGCAGTCCAGCCAAAAGGATCACTGATGGCAACTCCGACTGTTTTGGAACCATAATCTAAGCCTAATATTCGCATGGTGTTTACTCCTTAATATACATCATAATTTTATGTAAGGGTATTATACAATAAAATCCCTGTTTTGTCTTTTGAAAATAAAATTGCGCTACTTCCTTTTCCACATTATAATAAACACATGAGTTGAATGAATATGACAGACAGAAAGGATTGACAGAAAATGAATCCATATGATTTAACACAGCCGATACAATTGCCGGAGAATAAAATTACAAGGATCGCAAGGCGGGCAAAATATCGGAGAATACTATATTTGGCTGGCTCAATTATTTTGATCGTGGCATTGACTGCAGCAGCAGTCTGGGAATCGGTTTTTCAAGCCAATACAGATATCCCGGTTTACATTTATTTATTACTGTATCTGATGTGGATGCTTGCAAAGGCATGTCTGTGCTTTTGCGGAGATTATCGCGACAAAAAAATCGTGCAGAAGCTGAAAAAAGAACTTGATATGGAGCTGATCGGTCCATATGAGTATAATCTTGTCCGTTACCGGACGTTGCGTCATATGAAAAAAGGCACAAAACAGATTTTCCTGCTTCAGATGGCAAGGCAGGATATTTTACTCGGCAGACCGGGGCAGGCGCGGATGGCTTTGGCAGAAATTAGCGTAGAAGAATTGGCGAAGAATCAGCTGCAGACCTATTATCTGTATCAGACGGCAGCGTCTTATTTTTTGAATGATGAAAAATGGCACATTCAGCTGGAACAGTGTTCAGCAATCCCTGTGAAGGGATCTGAATGGGATGAGGCACATATCAGGGAACTTTTTGCAGGGAATGAGGAAAAGCTGCTTGATGCGCTCTTAATCTGGGGAGCAGAGGAAAATAAAAAGTACGAGAAGTTTCCGCGCGCAATTTTTTTGCTTGGAATGCTGATTCTTGTGACAGGAATTTTTACTGCGACAGAAATATTCTTTCCGGACGCTTCTTATGCGTATTACCAGAGGTCGATCATCCTTCTGACAGCAATTTATCTGTGCTGGATCGTAATGTCTGTCTGGTGGCTTATTTTGCTTTGTGGGCTGGCATTTTCCCTGCCTGGAAAAAATAAAAATGGAAAAGGACTCCTTATTCTGGAACTGATTTTAATTTGTATTTCCCTAAATCTTTTTGGTGTGATTGCCTGGGCAAATATTGGTACAAAAATGCAGGACCGAAGAAGTTCTATGCTGGAAGATTTACTGACAGAAACAGGGCTCATACAATCAGAAACGGATGCGGCAGATAGGAGTGAAGAAAATGCCCCATCGGTATCAGAGGATACAGAAGCAAACAATACAAAGACGTACCAGACAGGCGGATCTGATTCCATGGACAGTTGGGACGTGGACGAGGAAAGAAGTGCATCTGAAGCGGCAAAAGGTCCGATCACCGCAGAGGAATTTGATGGCTTTTTGATTCCTGAAAAACTGTCCGAACAACGTATTTTTGACAAACAGGATGAGGAAGCGCATATCATAAGCGGGGATTACATTGGTACCTGGTGTGATGAGTATAAGCAGGAATCTTTCCGCCTGACCAAGGATGGAGCCTATGTATACATTCCGTTCCTGGATCTGTATGGCGATACGCTCTGCGAATGGGAACTCGTCACAGAAGATTCTGCCGTAGGTTACATGCCAGCCCTGAAAATATACTATGCCGGACGCGATGTAGGCCCTCTTGTATACTATATTAATGGTTATGATGAGGACTATTTCTGGTGTACAGATCAGGCTGAGGTATTCTACCGTCAGTAAGAAATATGCAGCAGTAGAAGAAATAAAGAAGGAGCAGAACGGTCTGCAAATGTCAGACCGTTCTGCTCCTTCTTTGATGGACACCGTCTATAAATCCAGCAGTGTCCCAATATTTATGCAGTTATCGTTCAAAACGTCCGCTTGCTCCACAAGGAAGCACAAGACCATTTGAAGATACCGGAAGACCGATTTCATCGGCTTTGATCGTACCATGATACTTTTTCAGAACAGTGCTCATCATATAGCTTAATACAGCCGGCTGTAAGCCTGTTGTATAAGAGTTAATGAGGAAGAAAAGCGGATCATCGGATAACAGCTTTTCACATAACTGAACGAGAGGATAAATCGCATCCTCAATCTTCCAGATTTCTCCCTTAGGACCTCTTCCGTAAGAAGGTGGATCCATAATAATCGCATCGTAATGATTGCCGCGGCGGATCTCACGTTCTACGAATTTTACACAATCATCTACGATCCAACGGATCGGAGCATCTTTTAATCCAGAGGAAACGGCGTTTTCTTTTGCCCAGGTTACCATACCCTTAGATGCATCTACATGTGTGACAGAAGCACCTGCAGCAGCGGCTGCAAGGGTAGCACCACCGGTATAGGCAAACAGATTCAATACTTTAATAGGTCTGCCGGCCTTGCGGATCTTATCAGAGAACCAGTCCCAGTTTGCTGCCTGCTCCGGGAAAAGACCGGTGTGCTTGAAGCTGAATGGTTTTAAGTTAAAAGTGAGGTTTCCATAATGGATCTGCCACTGTTCGGGAAGATCAAAAAATTCCCATTCACCGCCGCCTTTGGCGCTTCTGTGATAATGACCATTCATTTTTTTCCAGCCTTTTTCTGTTTTTGGGGTATCCCAGATAACCTGTGGGTCAGGACGGACAAGCAGATACTTGCCCCAGCGTTCTAATTTTTCACCTTTGGAACAGTCAATGACCTGATAATCTTTCCAATTTTCTGCAATCCACATATTTTTCTTTTATTACCTTTCTGTAAGTTTCTTAAATTCAGTTACTTCCTGCGCCATACGGATGGCATAAACAGGATCAGAAGCGGATAAAGCTCCAGTCTTCCGGCAAGCATGTTAAACATCAGCACATACTTGGAGAATGGCGAGAATAAAGCAAAGCTTTTCGTCGGACCAACTTCGGCAAGTCCCGGACCAATGTTATTCAGTGCCGATGCAACAGCTGTGAAATTTGTTGTAAAATCAAAATTATCAACACTGATCAGCAGTGTAGATAACATCAGGATAAAGCAATAAATGACCAGATAAACATTTGCTGCGCGGAGCACGGTGTGCTCTACCGGATGCCCATCCATTTTGATCACTTTGATCTGTCTTGGATGTATCACGAGAGAAAGCTGTTTCGGAATCGACTTAAATAAAATAAGGAGCCGCGAAATCTTTAATCCGCCACCGGTACTTCCGGCGCAGGCGCCGACAAACATTAACAATACAAGGATCGTTTTAGAGGTTTCCGGCCACAGATCAAAGTCTGTGGTTGCATATCCCGTTGTTGTGATCACAGATCCAACCTGGAAAAACGCGTGACGAAGCGCTTCTTCCAGGGTAGAATACAGACCACGGATATTAAATGCAATAAAAAGAGCGGAGACTAAAATAATTCCGAAGTAAACACGGATCTCTTCTACTTTAAAAATCTCTTTGAACTGCCTTGTAATAAGGTAGAAATAGGCAACATAATTCACACCGCTTAAGATCATAAATACGGTGATGATATTTTGAAGCGCTGGGCTGTAACCAGCAATACTGTCTCCTTTAACACCAAAACCACCGGTACCAACTGTACCAAAGGTGTGGGTCAGCGACTCAAAGAGCGACATTCCGAAAACACAAAGCAGAATGACTTCTGCAATGGTAATAAACAGATATATTTTGTATAAAACCTTTGCAGTATCCTTTACATGAGGAACCAGCCGGCTGACAGAAGGACCAGGACTTTCTGCTTTCATCAGATTGATGGTAGAACCACCCATTCCGGAAAGAAAGGACATGATGAAAACAAGTACTCCCATACCACCGACCCAGTGGGTAAAGCTTCGCCACATGAGGCTCGCGTGGGAGAGCGATTCGACGTCTGTCAGAATACTGGCACCGGTCGTTGTAAAACCGGAAATGGTCTCAAATAAAGCATCGGTATAGGAAGGAATGTCATGGCTGAGCACGAATGGGACAGCACCAAAAAGACTTAAAACAACCCAGCTTAAAGCAACGGCTGTAAAACCTTCCCTTGTATAGATCTGCGTGTCTTTTGTTTTGTGGAGAGTCAGCAGTCCACCGAGAAGCAGACAAATGGCTGCGGTGATCAGATAGGCATAAGATGCCTGTTCATTATAAATCATACCGGTAGCAAAAGGCAGGATCATGAAGATGCCTTCAAATTTTAGTACCTGGCCGAGAATATAGCCAATTGTTGAAAACTTCATTGCAGCTTAATCCTCCAAAATTTCTCTGATATCCGATACATTATAACCGGATGTCGCGATCATGACAGAGTCACCCGGCATCATGCAGTCCTGTCCGCTTGGCACGATAACCTGGTGATTTCGATAAATGCAGCAGATCAGAGTGTTTTTGCGCAGCTTCAGCTCCTGCAGCGGTATATTGCATACAGAGGAGCTTTCTTTCAGTGTAAATTCCAAAACCTCAGCCTTGCCGTCTTCAAGCTTATAGAGCGCTTCTACGTTACTGTTTAAAGAATTATTCATGGAACGGACGTATTTAATAATGTATTCTGCCGTGATGACACGCGGGTAAATGATACTTCCGAGATCAAGTTTATTAATGACGGCAGTAAAATTAATACGGTTGATCTTCGTGACGGTCTTGGCATTGGAGATACCGTTGGCATATAAAGATAACAGGATATTCTCCTCGTCAAGATCCGTCAGGGATGCAAAACCGTCAGAATGCTCGATACATTCCTCTGATAAAAGCGTTTTGTCGGTAGCATCTCCATTGATGATCGTTGCTTTTGGAAGCTGCTCGCTTAAAAATTCGCATCGCTTTGGATCAATTTCAATGATCGTCGTACGGATACCGGACATCAGGAGACTTTTGGCAAGATAATAGGAGACCTTTCCACCACCGGCGATCATGGCGCTGGAAACACGGTTCTTCTCCATGCCGATCTTGCGGAAAAAATCAATGGCATCGCGCCGTTTTGCTACAATGGATACGATATCATTTTCCCGGAATTCAAAATCACCATTTGGGATAATGACGTCGGTGTCATTTCGTGTAATAGTGCAGACTAAGACATCATTACAGTGAAGGGTGGAATGAAATCTGGATAATTTTAAGCCGCAAAGAGGGGAGTTACTTCCTATTTTAAAATGTAATAATTCAACACGACCCTTTGCAAAGCTGTCGACACGGATCGCAGAAGGAAACTGAAAGACTTTGGAGATCTCATTGGCAGCAGTCTGTTCAGGATTGATGATCATACTGATACCAAATTCCTTCTGCAGAAAATCCATCTCTTCATTATATATAGGGTTACGTACACGGGCGATCGTCTGACAGTGCCCCCGTTTTTTTGCAAGAACGCAGCAGAGAAGATTCTCTTCATCAGATCCGGTGACGGCAATCAGAAGATCAGCGGAATCAATGCCAGCTTCTTTTAATACAGCATTGCTGACGCCGTTTCCGACAATTCCCATAGCGTCTAATGTGTCAGTGATGGAACTGACCTTTTCTGGACGTGTATCAATTACTACAATGTTATGATTTTCGTTGCTTAACGCCTCTACGAGGGTATAGCCAACTTTTCCACATCCAACAATAATAATATTCATGATGCGTAATACCTTTCGTTTGCATAATATTGCAGCTCCCTCTATAATAGAAGCAGCTGCGAATGATTCATATAGAGTGATTATAGCACACCGAATTCATAAGGGATAGAGGGAATCTTAGCAGTAAGCAATATTTCCTGAAAAAAATTTGAAAAAATTCAAAAAAACACTTGCAATATGCCAAAACATCATGTATACTAGGCACTGTTGTGACATTGATAGCATAGAAGCGCGAGGTTGCTGCAAGAAATTGCAGGTTTTCCGTGGAGCGAATGTCAAGTTTAGAAACTGGCGACAAGTCACTGTATCACGAATAACGTCTACAAAAGGTAGAAACAACGTGTCGAATCATCAACGGGAAGATGTTTTGAATCGGAAAGTGGATGACACGCACGGGAATGTGTACAGTCACCGCTTGTCGTACTGATTTATAAGTGCGAAAAGGAGGCGACTTTTTTTATGGCAAGTCAAGTAATGAGAATCACATTGAAAGCTTATGATCATGAATTAGTTGATGCATCAGCTAAGAAGATCATCGAAACTGTAAAGAAAAACGGATCACAGGTGAGCGGACCGGTACCACTTCCAACTAAGAGAGAAGTTGTTACAATCTTAAGAGCTACTCACAAATACAAAGATTCCCGTGAACAGTTCGAGCAGAGAACTCATAAGAGACTCATTGATATCATGACACCAACCCAGAAAACAGTTGATGCTTTATCTCGTTTAGAGATGCCAGCTGGTGTGTACATCGATATCAAGATGAAAAACAAATAAGATTTTTCATCTCACGAAAAACAAACAGGTTTTTCGAAAATTATGAATTAGTTAATATCCTGAAGGGTTTTATATAGAAGCAAAGAATGTTCGGCATAAGCCTCCATTCTTGGAAGAACGCAAGCGTTCTTCTATGTGGTACTTCCACATCCACTTATATGGACTTTCTAGGATGAACGGTTCCGCTACCCCACACTGATGGGCATGAAGCGTTCCGCTGTAGAGA
>CAKRLC010000099.1 GCA_934358955.1 uncultured Roseburia sp.
CATGCGCGAGTGGCTCAGTTGGTGGAGCACGACCTTGCCAAGGTCGGGGCCGCGGGTTCGAGTCCCGTCTCGCGCTCTTTTTATTTCCCGGCGAATTCACATTGTTGGATTTGCCGGGATTTTTGTTTTGTTTTCTGTAGTTTTTCTGTATTTTCAAATTTTTCCTTTTCGCAGTTACCGATCACCTGAAAATATGTTATACTATGTGCGATATGCACTGACAATGTATGACAGAAAGTGAGAATTACCATGAATAAAAAAGACATTTTAGAAATTAAGCGCCGCTTCAAAAAAGAGGCCTGCACATTCACAAGAATGTGTGGCTGCTATGTAGACGCTGACCATAATAAAATCACCAACATCGGTGAAACCTTTTTAAATCTGGAAGAAGAAGAATTTTTCAAATATCTTGAAATTGCCAAAAAAGTATTATCCGGAACGATCGGAAATAATCTTTTAGAGCTGGAATTTCCACTTGCAGAAGAAGCCGCCGGCGGCAGACAGCAGTTTTTAATGGGGCTGCGTGACAGCAAACTGAAAAACGACGACCTGATGGATACGTTCTATGACCTGATCATCGACAGCTATGATTATGTCGGAAATTACCTGATCCTGATCTTCCATGACGCCTATGACGTCATGAAGAAAACTTCTGATAATGACAAACTCGATGAGTCCGAGGAAGTCTATGAGTATCTGTTATGTGCGATCTGTCCGGTCAACCTGACCAAACCGGGACTTGGCTATCGTGAGGACGAGAACCGCATCGGTCCTCGTATCCGCGACTGGGTAGTTGGCGCTCCGGATACCGGATTTGTATTTCCTGCTTTTACCGACCGCAGCACAGATATCCATTCCGTTCTTTTCTATACAAGAGACACTAAGACTCCTCATGCTGAATTCATGGAGTCCGGACTTGGCTGTGGTGCAAAGTTCACTGCAACAGAGAAAAAACTGACTTTCCAGAGCATCGTAAAAGATGTCATCGGGGAAGACGACGATGAAAGTGATGCAATGTTCATGGACATCCAGGGAAATCTGAGCGACCTGATCGAAGTTCCTGCAGAAGATGCAGAGGAAAAAGAGCCTGCTCCTCTGACCTTAGCTGACATCTCCTCCGTTCTCACTGAAAGCGGTCTTTCAGAAGAACAGACAGCTATGATTGAAAAAACATACAAGGATACCTTTGGAGAAGATCTTCCTTCCGCAGAGCATTTAGTCGATCCGAAGCTTGTTGATGCCAACAATAAACGCAAAGAACGTTTAGAGCTCGTTGAGCAGGTACAGAACTTAAAACAGCAGCTTGCTGACACACGTTCGATCCCGGTAGATGATTCCGAGGAAGTCAGCGGTGATACCGTAAAAACATACGATGTCATTCTCCGTGTAAAACCGGAAAAAGTCAGCCAGATCCATTCTGAAACGATCAATGGACAAAAATGTCTCGTGATCCCAATGGAGGAAAACGAATACGCCGCTGTCAACGGTATAAATACACAGGTATAGCAACGGATCTCTCTTACGGGATTCTCTGCCAAGACAAAAAAACGATGCCGAAAGGCACCGGTTTTTTGTCTTATTGTCTCTTTTTTCACACTGCTTCAAGTTGCTTACAAATATAATCTTCCATCTTCTCTTTTGGGATTTCAAGTATAAGCGACAATTCACTGTATAATTCATTTTCTGCAGCTTTCAGATATCGTTCATCCAGGGAAGTTATCTTTTTTCCCTGTGCGATCCGTTCTTTTTTTCGGAAATATAATGTCTTGATAATACTGATCCATGCGCGATAATCACAGGTCTTTAATGCTTCTTTATACTTTACTTCGCGCATTCTCTCATCTGAAACCCATAATACCTCGATATTCGGCATGTCCTTGATCAACTGCTCGGCCTCTGCCCTGGTAATCACCCTGCGCATCATGACCTTCTTATTGTCAGTCGGTGCGTAGATCTTTCCTTTTTCGTCCCCGAATGGTGCCAGTACATAATAAAGCCTGTCCCTGTTGCTTCCCGGAATATCGAGCTGTGTGATGTCTTCAATTCTGCACACACCCTTACATCCATAAACAATATATTCACCTACTTCATACATTCCTTTGATTCTCCTTTCTCTCCGATTTGGTAACAGTCCGACAGCTACTATAATTTTACCACTTCTGAGCGAAAAAAGTCAGTAAGTTTGATATTTTTCTTTCAATTTTGTGAATTCTATCTAAAAATACCCCCTCCGTTTTTTATCGAATTTCACAATAAAATGCGCCAAAAAAGTTACATTCCCACGGTTCATGCGTGATCATAAGCACTGTTTTTCCGGTTGTCCGCTGTTTTATGACATTGGCCACACATTCTCTCGTTGCCTCGTCAAGCCCTTTTAGCGGCTCATCCAAAAACAGTACATCATAATCTGCCAGCAACGCTCTTGCGATCGCCACACGCCGTTTCATACCGCCACTGTAATTTTTTACTGCTTTTCTTTCATCCAATGGCAGTTCCAGCTCCCTCAAGAGGTTCTTTATCTCTTTCTCTGCTGCACCTGTTGCAATACGCACATTATCAACGGCATCCAACTGTTCCAACAGGCGGTTTTCCTGAAAAACAGCACTGAATTTTTTTCCTTCCAGACCATGGATCTCTCCGCTGTCTGCCTTTTCCAATCCCATCAGAATCGACAGCAGCGTTGTCTTTCCCGCACCGGATTTTCCCATAATGCAGGTGGTCTTTCCCTCTTTAAAGGTATAAGAGAAATCCTCTAAAACTGCCTCATTTCCATATTTCTTGCATAGATGCTCTATCCTAATATCCATATCTTCCTATATCCTTTTTCCTGCATAAATCTGGCTTCCATCTCAGCATTCAGTCTGTCACATTCTGCCTGGCAGCAACAATCCCAAGCATAAACAAAAACAGCTTTTCAAAGCATACGCTCACTGCAATAATGACAAATGTCCACGCAAAAAGCTCCGGTGTCTCAAGATATATTTTTGCATTATAAAGGCTCTCTCCGATCGAGCCTTTCGGAATTCCGATAATCTCTGCCGCAATTCCTGCCTTCCAGCACATACCGATTGCAATCGTGCAGGCAGATCTTAAATACGGAAGCAATCCTCCAAAATAAAAATAATAGAGCTTTTTCCGGAAAGGAATCCGAAAAATCTTCGCCATTTCAAAGAGCTTCTGATCCAGATTCGAAAAGCCTTCCAGTAGATTTGTATAAACGATTGGAAATGCCATAATAAAAGAGATCAGTACCGACAGATTTCTCGACGGCATCCATATCAGCACAAGAACGATAAAAGATGCTACCGGCGTTGCCTTTAAAATAGATGTCGGCAATGCCAAAAGCTCCCTGATGCGTTCAAACCGCCATGCTGCTGCCGATAAAACCAATCCGGAAAAAACTGCCAGAAAAAATCCTCCTGCAATACGCACAAGAGAAAATGCTATCTTCTGCCAGAATGATAAGGTCTGCACCAACGAAAGCAGGCACCACCCCACAGACAGGGGTGATGCCAGTAATATTTCACGGTCTAATGCCATGCTGCCAAGCTGCCAGAGGGCAGCCCAGAAGACAATGGTCCATATTTTAATGTTGTTTTTCTTTCTGTTCTTAATCTGCATTATAATAGAAATCATCCTTCGGTAAAGCTCCACCAACAGCTGCCGGGTTCTGCTCTGCCAATACATTTAAATAACTGCTTAATTTTTCTTTCATTTCCTTTCCTGCAATAAATGTAATATTACAATAAGGAAGTGCTTTTTCTGCAACCGGTGCTGCTACGATGTCATAGTTGCCGATCAGCTGTGCTGCATCACTGACATTTTCATTCACATAACCTACAGAAGCTTCATACTGCTCCATAAAAAGCGCTACTGCATCCGGATGCTCTGCGATAAATTCATTTCTTGCAATGACAACACCTGTAATAAGAGATGCTTTTTTGCCATCCTCTGTTGCTGCATTTTCCCATTCCTCGTTGAGATCCAATGCAATTTTTATATTCTCGTTCTGTGTCATAGCTACGGTCACAAAAGGCTGTGGAAGCATGGCAACCGCATCTTCATCTGCTGCAAGTGCTGATACACATTCAGAATGTTCTGATTTATATTCGATCGTAACATCCTTCTCCGGATCGATACCGTTTGCAGTCAGCATATAATTTAACGCATATTCCGGTGTTGCACCTTTTCCGCTGGCATAAATTGTTTTTCCTTTTAAGTCTGCCACACTGTGAATGGTATCCCCATTTTCTACAATGTATAAAACACCAAGCGTGTTGACAGCAAGTACACTGACATCTACACCTTCTTTATTATATAAAACAGATGCGAGGTTTGCCGGTACGGCCGCAATGTCTGCATTTCCCTGAACGATCTGCGGAACGACTTCGTCCGGAGATGCTACAATGGAAAACTGATACTGATTTGCACCGGTATCTCCCTGGTCGGAATCATCCATGAGCTTTACCATGCCCATAGCGGTAGGTCCCTTCAATGCAATGACATTCACCTCTGCTACATCGGCTGTTTCTTCTGTGTTGCTTACTTCCTCTGTTGATTCTGTGACTGCCTGTACTGCTTCTGTAGTAGCTTCGCTCCCGTTATTCTCAGTAGCTGTGTTTCCACCACATGCTGCAAGCATCACACAGGACATCATAAGAGCCAGTGCTGATACAAGTTTTTTCTTCATTTCTTTTTTCTCCTTAAATAAATTCTCAAGTCAGGTCAGGGATTGCTCACTTTCCTGCAAGACATTGCTTAGTATATCCTACTTTCTTTATTTTCACAATATCTTTATTCGGAGATTTTCTCAGTAATGCCAAAAAATACAGGCAAATGGCTTTCTTCATCCACGATGGCATACACAAATGGGCGGTTTAAATACACTTCCTTTACCTCGTCCACGATCAGGGATGCTGTTTCCGCTACACCCACAACAGTCGCTGCCGCTGCTTTTGTTCCCTGCTCATCCACCTCAATAAATGTCTTATGAAGTACCATATCAATAGAAAGGTTTCCCTGATCTGAAGTTGCCATTTTTGAAAAATCTGCTTTTTCTTCGTCAAACGCATCTGTCATACCGAGATGCTCCAACACATCCTTCAGTTCAACGGTATACTCTGACGAAAACTTTGGTACACCAGCATACACCGTATATGCATCTGTCGCTCCATCCATCAGCTTCTTAAATTTTTCGCCGTTCAGCTGCGATAAGTACTCCTCCATCGTCATTCCTTCAGACGGCAGCATAGCTACAAACTGATACCCGTCTTCGTAAGGACGAATAAAACCTGTCGTGTTTTCATCCTCCAGATACAGCTCCTCTTCCGAATACATCATCGTCATATTCGTTACCGTTCCATTTTCTTCTGTAAACTCCCGTTCCATCAGATCATAATCCTCATACGGATTTTCCCATTTTGCATCAAAGGCGACCGCATTGATCAGATATAAAACTGCATCATCCTCGATTTTATCCAGCATTTCCGGTATTTTTTTCTCTGTTTTATCAGAAACCCAGCTGTTGATATCTTTTAAAGTACGGTCATCAAACGGCGCCTTAAAAACCTCTGCCCCAAAATAATCCCTGTTTTTCTGCAAAAATGCTTCATCAACATGCAAATGATCTGTTTCTTTCAACCAAATGGAATTTGCCATGTCGAGTTTCGCTTTTTCCCTGCCTGTAAATTCCAAGATATAATCCTTTAAAATCTGATCCTGCATCTCCACGTCCATACCGACCGCAAGCACCTGCTGCATCTGTTTGAGCGTATTGCCGGATGCGCCATTCTCTGTCATCGTAAGCGCTGTCAAAATAGAAAGCGGTGAGATCATCGCATTCTCGCCTTTTTTATAGACTTCCTGAAGCAGCGTTACCGTAAGGTCATCATAGCTGCCTGCATATTCTTCTTTCCGTTCACTGCTTACTTCTTTTTTCTCTGTGTCTTCTGTTGTCCTGCTGTCTTCCTGTTTTCCTATAACCTCCGTCAGATCCTTTGCCGATCCAGACATGCTCTCTCTGCTGCCACAGCCTGCAAGCCCGGCTACCATACATCCAACCAGTAAAACTGCCAATTCTTTCTTCATATGCCCTGTTCTCCTTTCTCTAGCAGAGTTGTCTTAGAACATGTAACAGTTCCTCTTCAGACAATCCTTCCGCTCTTACACAAAATGTAACCTTTCCTTTTGTAAAAATTGCCACATAACTCTCACTTTCCTCTGTATATCCGATCACGAGCGAAGTATCCCTGATCTTAGATACTTTCATATTCTCTTCATTGGTAAATTCATCGATTGTCCCGCTTTCTGTCGTTCGAACAGCAATCGTTATTTTCCGGTTTCCGGATTCATTCTTATAAATAATACGATTATTATCTGCTACAATTGAATTTTGTTTATTATAAGCAATCTCAGCCTTCTGTGTATCTAATGTCATATCCTCCGGAACTTCCTGCAAAAGAACTGTGACACCACAATATGCTTCAAAATCTTCCAGTGATTCCGTTTCCACATATTCCGCATCCACATCTACACAATAAGCGTTCATCTCTGTGATCGGATTTATGGCAATCTGCTCATTACAAGCCCCCGATAACGATTCTTTCTCTTTCTCTGCTTCCATTTCTCCCTCGTCGATCATCGCTGCACTTTCTACACTTTCTGCGCTTTCTGAAATTTCTTCCACCTGGCTGCTGTTGCTATTTCCCAGATTCAGGCTTTTTTCCTGTAGATACTCAAAACCGGCCGCTGCTCCAACCAGCAAAATGCAGACACATGCGGCCATCGGCAAAAGCTGTTTTATAAGAATCTGTTTTTTCTTTCTCTTTTTCCACTGTTCTGCTTCCCTGACATAAACCGGATTGATTTTTCCGATCAGCTTCATCCATTCATCCTGTTTCATATCGTGTATCCCTCCTTCTCCAAAAGCGATTTCAATTGTCCGCGTAACCGGAATAATATGGATTTAATCCTTTTTTCACTACAATCACATCGTTTGGCAATTTCCGCAAGACTGTCTAAATACCAATATCTTCGCACAAAAATCACTCTTTTTTCGGTCGGAAGCCGTTCCAGAAAAGTATTCAGTATTTTTATCAATTCTTTTTCCTCTAACTCACTGATCGGTTCCTTTCCATTCGGGCAATCCATCATTTCTTCAAATATGTATTCTATCTCACCGCCTCCACGTTTTATGGCTCTCTTTTTTCGGTAAAGATCCAGGCTCAGATTTCTCGTGATGGCTCCTAAAAATGCAGCTAAAATCTCCGGCCGTTCTGTCGGCATCGCATTCCATGCCTTCAGCCAGGTATCATTCACACATTCCTTACAATCCTCTTCATCCTGCAAAATATGCCGTGCGATCGAACTGCAATACTTTCCATATTTCTGCTCTGTCTGCCTGACCGCCTCTTCACTTCTTTCCCAATACAGATCGATAATCTTTGTATCTTCCATTCCGTTTTCTCCAATTTTTGTCACTATTATGTTCCACTCATTAAGAATGACGCAGCTTTTCTTCCACGGTTTCACTTTTTTCATAAAATCTGCGAATCTTATTATATAAAAAATCAAGACCTCTCCACTTCAGACAATGTGCTTATCTGTAAATGAAAAGGTCTTCTATTGCCTAATACTTCTTTATTTAAATCAACTGCGTCCGCCTTTATATCTTTTCCACAAACATCAGCAGGAAGCTGACAGTTAACATCACACAGGATACCCAGATTGCCCGGAACCCAAAATAACCGGAAAGATTTCCTCCGACCCCTGCCCCAATTGCAAAAAAGAATATAATTCCAAAATAATAAAGTGCCTGTCTTAGCTGTTCGTGTCTTTTTTCTCTTATATAAGTAGACAGTGCTGCTGTTCCGCTTCGTAAATTTCCAATACACATCGTGCTGGCATAAGAATAACCGCCGACCTTCCGGAATGTCTGAACCTGCATGGCACAGGAAAATGATACCAGGATCGTCGCCAGCATATTCTGCTCTTTTGGAATAAATCCGACTGCGAATAAAATCAAAATCTCAAGTAATAAGATTCCCTGTCTCCAATGGATCCTGCTTGCAAATTTATACTTTGCCTGAATGCAATCTGCCACAAACACACCGGCTGCAAACGCAAACAGTGGTACCAGGTAACGCAGTGCACTTCCCCACTCTCCTGTCATAAAATAATGGCTCATCAAAACCACATTTCCGGTCTGCGCATTGGAGAATACATGGTCTCTCGTAAAATAAGTATACGCATCCTGAAATCCGCCAGATAATGCTAAAAAGATACTTGTAATAAATGCCTCTGACATCTGTATATTTTTCTTTCGTTCACTCTTCAACATATTTCGTACCGCCTTTTCTATGTTCTCGCATCGTATTATAGCCCATTCCGCATAAAAAGTAAAAATAAAACGACATTTTTGTTGACGAAATTTCTATTTGTGATATAATTTTGTTTATTAAAAGCATTAACGCTTTAAAGCGTTAAATTTTGAAAAAGATTGGAGATCCTATTATGAAAAAAATGAGTAAAATTCTTTCTGTCATGTTAGCAGCTGCTATGGCTGTTTCCATGACAGCATGCGGAAGTGACAGTTCTGCTTCCTCTGACAGTACTGCCGACTCTTCCACAACAGCTGATGCAGCATCCACAGAGTCTTCTGACACACAGAATTTCACGATCGGTATCTTACAGCAGTTAGAGCACCCTGCTCTTGATGCTGCTTCCCAGGGATTCGAAGATGCCTTAACAGAGCTGCTTGGTGCAGATCATGTTACTTTTGATCTTCAGAATGCCCAGGGCGAGCAGGCAAACTGTGCAACGATCGCCAACAACTTTGTTGCCAGCAATTATGACCTGATCCTTGCCAATGCAACAACCGCTCTTCAGTGTGCCGCTGCTGCTACAAGCACGATCCCGGTTCTTGGAACTTCCGTTACCGATTATGCAACTGCACTTGAAATCGATGACTGGACCGGTGCAACCGGAACAAACGTATCCGGAACCTCTGACCTTGCTCCATTAGATGAACAGGCAGCTATGATCAAAGAATTATTCCCGGATGCCCAGACTGTTGGTATTCTCTACTGTTCCGCTGAACCAAACTCCAAATTCCAGGCTACTGAAATCGAAAAATA
The DNA here is from genome assembly GCA_934358955.1 of uncultured Roseburia sp. Classification (GTDB taxonomy): domain Bacteria; phylum Bacillota; class Clostridia; order Lachnospirales; family Lachnospiraceae; genus Roseburia. Next base: position 9,135 of record CAKRLC010000099.1, read on the forward strand.
TCTGGATGAGGAAGGCATCGGTTACAAAGAATATACAGCTTCTGACTCTAATGATATTACTTCCGTTGTACAGACTGCTGTTTCCGAAGTTGATGTACTCTACATTCCAACCGATAATACTATGGCAAATAATACAGAAACAATCAACAACATTGCTCTTCCAGCAGGCATCCCGATCATCGCCGGTGAAGAAGGTATCTGCTCCGGATGTGGTGTTGCCACACTCTCTATCAGCTACTATGACATTGGATATGCTGCAGGTCAGATGGCTTATGACATCCTTGTAAATGGTGCAGATATTTCCACTATGAAAGTACAGTCTGCCCCACAGGTAACCAAAGAATACAATGCTGATATCTGCGCACAGCTCGGAATTACCGTTCCGGACGACTATGTTGCAATCGAAACAGAATAATTTAT
>CAKRLC010000100.1 GCA_934358955.1 uncultured Roseburia sp.
TAGATAGGGCAGAGGTGGAAGTGTGGTAACACATGGAGCTGACTGTTACTAATCGGGTGAGGGCTTGACCAAAAAGCAGGTCGTAATTGATTCAAGTGATTAACCATCAACAAAGCATGTATGTAGTTTTGAGAGTATAAAAATTAAGCAATATTTAAACTATTCGGTTTAGATATTGCTTTTTTGTTATATTTGTTTGAGATATGCATAATTATATAAACTTAACGAAATAAATAAAAAAACGGAAAGTTCATTTCTCAAAATAAACAGAGAAGAACTCTCCGTCTTTTATTTTATCACGATATTATTCTTCCACAGCAAGAAATGCAATACCTTCTTTTGCTTCGCCAAGATCAAGCCACGTGATTCCGCTGGCGCTGGTCATGATGGCTTTTCTTGTCATGTTCCAGGTATCGATGACATCGATTTTTCCTGTCCTTCTGCTTCTACGGCACCTGTGACTTTCCAGGAGTAGACTCCGGCTTCGCGTGGAAGAAAACGTACTTTATAGGTTCCGTTTCCATCATAAAATCCTTTAACCGACTGAGAGGAATTGCCGTTTGTGAATGCAGCTTTGATATCGGCAAGTGTTTCTGAGCCGTCTGGTTTTTCACCCTGGAAAACCAGTTCAAACATTTTGTTCTGAATCATATTTTTATTTCCTTTGATTGTTTTTAGCACATTTTTTATAAAAAATTTCAAATCATGTTAAACGAATTATGACAACTATATTTTAACAACAAATCAGTGTTACATATATCTTAATTTTGATATTTATATCTTTATTTTGATGTTTGTATCTTTATTTTGCACTGTTTGCGATTTGAGTGATATTTTACTAACTTACAAAACTGTACCCTAAAAAAGAATAAAAATTGTCACTTGTCATATATCCACTCATAAAGTATCATAACATCTGTGTTATTACACTGACACGCTAAAACAATCATACACAAAAGTAATAACAGAACGAGAGGGGACATTATTATGAACACACAGAACAACACAGTAGTCAAGCTTGCAGAAACTGCATTACTTGCAGCGTTATGCTACGTATCCTTTACATTTTTGCAGATCAAGATCCCAGTGCCGGGTGGAGATGCAACATCGATCCATATCGGAAATGCTTTCTGCGTGCTGGCGGCATTACTTCTTGGCGGCGTATATGGAGGACTTGCAGGTGCGATCGGAATGGGAATCGCGGATGTGATGGATCCGGTTTATATTACAGGTGCGCCGAAAACTTTTATCCTGAAATTCTGTATCGGTCTGATCGTAGGTCTTGTGGCACATAAGATCGCGAAGATCAATGAGAGCACAGATAAGAAATATGTTTTCAAATGGAGTGTGATCGCATCCATCGCAGGACTTGCATTTAATGTAATCGCTGATCCGATCGTGGGATATTTTTACAAGCAGTATATTTTAGGGCAGCCACAGAAGCTTGCAGAGGCACTGGCAAAAATGAGCGCGGCGGCAACCTTTGTCAATGCGGTTGTATCAGTGATCCTGGTAGCAATCATCTATAATGCGGTTCGTCCGGTATTGATCAAGAGTCATCTGCTCACAGTTACTAAGAAAAAAGAACAGACAGCATAATTTATTGAATTGCTATAAGTAAGTTTTCTGCGTGGTTGTGGCGAGCAATAAGCAGAGTGCTTTGTCCAAATCCAAATTCATAAAGAAGTATATAAATAACAGTTTTCAACAGTTATTCTTACGAACATTTTACAGATGTGAAAGTAAGAATAGCTGTTATTTTTTTACACTAATACGCTGTAACACACATATATTGTGTGCTTTTCATAAAAATAAGAAAGATAAATTGTGCAATATTCCAGACAATTCCAGACAAAATATAAAAAACATATTGACACAGCAAAATAAAATAGTTATAATTCTAAATGTTTGAATTATAACTATTAACATAATTAAATCGAATGCTTTTATCCGTTTGATTAGATAAAGGAGAGGAAGTGAACATACAAATGCAGGATTCATTTCACTATCTGGCCATGGTAAATCAGATGATGATCCAGAAAAAGCTCATGGAGCAGCTGAAAACCACAGGTCTTACGCTGGGACAGCCGAAAGTTCTGGATTATCTGAAGGATCATGACGGTGCCAGCCAGAAGGAAATTGCGGCAGGATGTCTGATCGAAGCAGGATCACTGACCTCCATACTGAACCGCATGGAGGAGAAAGGCCTGATCGAGAGAAAAATGCTCAACGGAAACCGTCGGACTTTTCATATTTTTATGACAGAATCCGGTAAGAAAAATCAGAAGCTTGTGGAAGCTGCTTTTGAAAAAATAGAAGAAACAGCATTTTCCGGTATTTCTGAAGAAGAACAGAAAAGATTTATGCAGACATTTGAAAAGATTTATAAAAATCTTAATGCAAAATAAATGAAACAAAAAGAGAGGAGAATAAATAATGGACAAACTGAAACGATATCTGATTTTTCTGGTAGGACTGTTTGTGAACTCGCTGGGAGTTAGTCTTATCACCAAGGCGAACCTTGGAACGTCGCCAATCTCATCGATCCCGTATGTATTAAGCCTTAACTTCCCGTTTACGCTCGGAAACTTTACCATCTTTTTCAGTATTTTTCTGATCGTACTGCAGCTGATAATCCTGAGAAAGAATTTTAAACTGGAGCATATTTTACAGATTCCGGTATCCATTGTATTCGGATATTTTATCGATCTTACCATGCTTCTTTTTTACTGGGTAAACCCGGAGATGTATGCGATGAAGATCGTTTATCTTCTCATCGGATGCCTGATCCTCGGTTTTGGTGTGTACATGGAGGTTCTGGCCGATGTAGTTATGCTTCCGGGAGAATCTTTTGTCCGCGCGATCGTCCTTACCTGGAAAACAAATTTCGGAACTACCAAGATCTGCTTTGATGTTTCCATGGCTGTGATCGCCGCAGTACTGTCATTTGTTTTTGCAGGCAGACTGGACGGTGTGCGTGAAGGTACTGTAATTGCCGCACTGTTGGTTGGATTTATCGCGAGACTTTTCGGAAAGAAGTTTGCTTTTGTAAAAACAATGCTGTTTCCGGAGACTGTTCAGGAAGAACAGCAGAGAGAACAGGTGGCTCAGACACAGCATGGCATTCAGGGAAAAAATGTCATCGCTATAGGAAGACAGTTTGGAAGTGGCGGCCACGATATCGGCAAGGCACTTGCAGAGAAGCTTGGCTATGATTTCTATGATGCAGAGATCATTCAGATGGCAGCAGGAACAACAGGCTATACACCGGAATTTATTAAAAAGAATGAGGAGATCATGACAAACAGCCTCCTCTATGATCTTGTCAATCAGATGTATTTAAACAGTAATTCTCAGGATGAGGCACCGAAGGATAAGATTTTTGCGGCGGAGTCAAAGGTAGTACGTGAGCTTGCAGAAAAAGGAAACTGCGTGATCGTGGGACGGTGTGCAGATTATGTTCTTCGAAATTCAGAAAACTGTCTGAAGGTATTCTTCTCAGCACCTCTTGAGAGCAGAATCAAAAGAGTTTCCAAAAGACAGAATATCTCTGAAAAAGAGGCAAAGACAGTCGTACAGAAAAATGAAAAGCTCCGTGCAGACAACTACCGTTATTACACAAGAAGAATGTGGGGAGCAGCAGGCAATTTTGATCTCAGCTTGAACACTGATCTTGGCGAAGATTATATCGAAACCTGTATCCGCGGAGCGATGAAACTGTAATTACGGAGTATTCCGTACCCGGCAAAATCCTATACAATTTGCAAAGAGTCTGTGTTATGATGAATAGCAGATAGACACGATACATGGATTTTACAGCATCACTGATTTTGTGAATTGCTATAGGAGAGTTGGGGAAATTGCTTATGGGTGATCATAAAAAATACATATTAAACAGATTGGCTGAACTGACAGGCGTTGATATTTTTTGTCAGGCAGACGAAACGTTGTCAAGCTATCAGAGAAATTCAGAACTGAATCCGATTTTCAGGAACAGCCAGCTGAGAGAAGGATTAATGAAAGAGGAAGACAGTATTTATTTTATCTGTGTAAGATCAGAGGAACGGTATTATTTTGCAGGCCCGTTCAGCCTGGGCGTGCTGAACAAGGTGGAACTGCATAAATATTATAAGCGTTACGGGATACACACAGATAAAGAGAAAATCCTGAAAAGATTTCAGTTTTCGGAAGTGATGGACATTGCACAGATCATGGATGCAGTTTTAAATGAAAATACAACAGAGGATATGGCAGATCGACCCGAAGGGACTGCGCTATGTACTGAACACTCTGTGGGATCGTTATCAGAAGCCGCTTTTCATCGTGGAAAATGGTCTTGGTGCCATGGACAAGCTGGTGCAGGGTGCTGATGGCGAGATGACTGTAGAGGATGATTACCGTATCGAATATCTCCGCGATCATATCCGCCAGATGGAAGAGGCTGTCATGGATGGCGTAGATCTGATGGGATATACTACATGGGGATGCATCGACCTTGTCAGTGCATCGACAGCAGAGCTTCGCAAGCGTTACGGATTCATTTATGTAGACTGTAATGATGACGGAAGCGGAACATTGAAGCGTTATAAGAAAAAGAGCTTTCATTGGTATAAAAAGGTTATTGAGACCAATGGACGGGAATTATAAGATACTGAGAAATTTAGAATATTTAAGATAAAAAATCTTCCGGGAGTCTGTGAGATACGCTCCCGGAAGATTTTTTGTTAAACGAAAATAAGAACGCTGGCCTGTCAGTCCTTGGCGTTCTGAGTGCTTTTCCGTACCTTGGTAGGCGTACATCCGAAATGTTCCTGAAACATTCGTCGAAACAGCTTGTAGTTGGTGAAACCATGCCGTTCCAGTATTATGTGAACAGGGTCTTTGGTGTTTATAAGATCCTTGTAAATAAAAGAAAGCCGGTATTCGTTCTGATATTCCAGAAAAGTAACTCCCATTTTTTTCTTGAAAAATCTGCAGAAATAGCCGGTCTGCAGGTAAGCGACACCGGCAATCTCGTCCAGAGATATGGGACGCTGATAATTTTCGGCAATGTAATTCAGAACAAAGTTCAGCCGGTCAAGATCTTTTTTCTGCTGGCTTAGATCACTGTGAAAGATCCGGACGCGGAAATTGTGATACAGCTGAAAAAGAAGCTCAAAGATCAGACTGTTAAAACGCAGGATAAAACCATCTGGCCGGATATCGTCAATGATCTGAAGCTGCTCCAGAGTCGTTTTCAGCATTTCCAGTTTTGTTCTTTTTACGGGATCTTTTGTATGATGATCCCAGATAAACATAAACTGCTGAACATTCGGAATATATTTTTCCATGAAATCCACAGGAACCTGGAGAACGATCGCTTTATTTGGAACTGTGCATTTGGTGGAATGAATTACATTGGCATTGATCAGGATGCAGTCTCCCGGGTGGATGGTAAAGCTAGTATTTTCTATGGTGACATCAAGAGCGCCTTCCTGCATATAAAGGATCTCAACAGCCCTGTGCCAGTGCGACGGAATGTAGCTTCCGTTGTCTGTAGAAGTGTAAAATTTAACGTTGGTGACACCCGAATAATCTATGATCTCATAGGAAATTTCTTTTTTATCCATAAAACCCTCCTGCAAAAAGAGAATATTGACCTATATATTGGAGCTTTTTTGACCTAATAGATACAGAATCGTTATGATAGTATAATACCATAAAACAAAGCTTCATGGTCATGGAAATGCGAAATAAAACAAAGGGAGAAGTAAAAAAATATGAATCAAAAGAGTAAATTGACCTTTGGAAAAATTGTGGAACGTTTTTCTTATGGTTGTGGTGATTTCGGATGTAACATTATTTATACAGCAATGTCAGCGTTTCTGCTGTTCTATTATACGGACTATGCCAATGTCAGTGCGATAGCAGTGGGAACCATTATGATGGTTTCGCGTATTTTTGATGGAATCAGTGATATTATCATGGGTGTGATCGTTGACCGTACAAAATCCAAGTATGGAAAAGCAAGGCCATGGATTCTTCGTATGTGTATTCCGTTTGCAATATCCGGAATCCTTCTGTTTTCCGTTCCGGCTTCCTGGGCATCAACACCGAAGCTGGTGTATGTATTTATCACATATAATCTGGTATCTACAGTGATTTATACAGCGATCAATGTACCGTATTCTGCACTGAACGCACTGATGACACAGGATCCGTATGAGCGTTCTGTTTTAAGTATTTTCCGAAATCTTCTGGCAACAGCCGGAACACTTACGATCAATACATTTACACTTCCGCTGGTGGAGCACTTCGGAAACAATGCAGCAGCATGGACTAAAACATTTGTAGTATTTGGCTTTGTGGCAATCGTAGCATTTTTATTTACTTTCTTTGGAACAAAGGAACGTGTACGTGCATCTGAGAACAGCGGAGAGACAAAGGCAGAGGATGTGCCTTTTGTAACAGGTATCAAAGCACTTTTCAAAAACAAATACTGGATCATGATGACAGGTATGCTTGCCCTTTTCTTCCTTATGTATTCTGTTAACGGTGGTGCGACTGTATATTATGCAAAAGATATTCTCGGCGACAAAAATCTGGTAGGTACGATCAATGGTATTTTTAATATTGTACAGATCTGCGGAATGTTCTTTATTGCCATGATGGTTAAGAAACTTGGAAAGAGAAATGTATTTTCTATTGGTCTTATCCTGGATATCATTGGAATGCTGGTACTGAATTTTTCCGGTGGTTCCATGGCGATCATTGTGATTTCCAGTGTGATCCGTGGTGTTGGTAATGCCTGTGGCGGTGCAACTATGTGGGCAATGGTTTCCGACACAATCGATTATGGTGAGTGGAAAACAGGCTGCCGTACAGAGGGCCTTGTAAACAGTGCCTGCAGCTTTGGATATAAGATCGGAAATGGAATAGGATCTGCACTTCTCGGACTGATTCTGGAAATCGGCGGCTATGTGGGAACTGCAGCTGTACAGACAGAATCTGCACTGACTTCTATTAAGATCTGCTTTGTATGGATTCCGATCGCAGTTTATGTATGCGGACTTGTGATCATGAAATTTTATCATCTGGACAAGGAATTTGCCGGAATCATCGAAGATCTGAAAAAGCGTACACAGAAGTAAAAGGAGAGTACCGGATATGAATATAAAAGGCGTAAATCTTGGAAATTGGCTGGTTCTGGAGAAATGGATGAACCCGGCCCTGTTTGAGGGAACAACAGCGGAAGATGAGTATTATCTTCCAACGCAGCTTTCACCGGAGGTATATGAAGCAAGGATAAAAATCCATCGTTCGGAGTACATCACAGAAAGAGATTTTGTAACCATAAAAAGAATGGGAATGGATTCTGTCCGTATTCCGGTACCATATTTTATATTTGGGGACAGAAAGCCATTTATCGGCTGCATTGAAGAACTGGATAAAGCATTTAACTGGGCGGAAAAGTACGGACTTACCATTCTGATCGATCTTCACACTGTACCGTTAAGCCAGAATGGTTTTGATAACGGTGGAATCAGCGGCGTGTGTAAATGGGCACAGAATCCGGATGAGGTAGAATTTGTTCTTGGAGTTCTGGAACGTCTGGCAAAACGATACGGTCATAGAAAAGGTCTGTTTGGCATACAGCCGTTGAATGAACCTGTAACTGAGAATATGTGGGGGACTATGGATGTGCAGAACCGTTATGCACCGGCAGATCCGGAGCTGGCAAAAGGCTCAGCCCCGATCACCATGGAATTCTTAAGAAAATTTTATCTGGAAGCATACGATCGGATCAGTACTTACATGCCAAAGGAAAAATACGTTGTGCTCCACGACGGCTTTGAGCTGATGGCGTGGAAGGACTTTATGCAGGAAGAAAAATATTCCAATGTGATTCTGGATACTCATCAGTATCTGATGGTGGCAGAGGCAAGAGGCTGCAATCAGACGATCGAGGGATATCTGAAATATGTGCGTGAGGAGCTGGAACCACAGATTACGGAGATGGAAAAATATTTCCCGGTGATCTGCGGTGAATGGTGTCTCTTCAATTCCCTTGCATGCGGCTGTGATACAAAAGGCGGACAGAGTGTGCTCAACGGAGTGGAAGGAAGCGAACGGGAAAGTCTTTCCACAGAAGAGAAAAAAGAAATCTATGCGACTTTGGCGAAGGCACAGCTGGAGCTTTGGGATAAATGCAGCGGATATTTTTACTGGAGCTATAAACTGCTTACAGATACCGTGAATACTCCGGGCTGGATCGGCTGGGACAGCTGGGATCTGGGACGGTGCGTTGATTTTGGCTGGTTTCCGGCCGGAAAAGGAGAAAAATAATATGATTATAAATCCAATACTTCCGGGTTTCAATCCGGATCCGTGCATCTGCCGGAAAGGCGATGATTACTATATGGCAGTTTCTACTTTTGAATGGTTTCCGGGAATTCCGGTTTATCATTCAAAAGATCTTAAAAACTGGGAACTGTATACACATGTTATTACAGATGACGAAAAAGTAGATCTCAAGAAACTTCCAAGCGCAAAGGGAATCTGGGCTCCGTGCCTGACCTACTGTGAGGAAGAGGATATGTTCTATGTTGTTTACGGAGTAATGAATTCCATGAACGCCAGATATTTTGATGTGGACAATTTCCTGATCTGTGCAAAAGATATCCGCGGACCGTGGAGTGAGCCGGTTTATCTTCATTCTTCCGGCTTTGATGCTTCTCTGTTTCACGATACCAACGGAAAAAAATATGTGGTATCTCTGGAGTGGGAGACAAGAGAAGGCTATGAGAAGCCAGGCGCTATCTGTATGGTAGAATATTCTCCTGAGAAAAAAGAGATCATCGGTTATCCGAAGAGAATCTGGCGAGGTGGTACAGACCGGGGATGCATTGAGGCACCGCATCTTACAAAACGTGGGGAATATTATTACATTATGTGTGCAGAAGGCGGTACAGGTTATAATCACTGCGTGACAATGGGACGGTCCAAAAATGTATGGGGACCATATGAAAAAGATCCAAAGAACCCGATTGTTACCAGCGTTCCGGGAGAATCCTATGAGCGCCAGGATCCGGATCATCTGAAACCAAAGTACTATAACCCGGACTCTGTTCTTCAGAAATCCGGACACGGAAGCTATGTGGAGCTTCCTACCGGAGAAGTGTATCTGGTACATCTCTGTGCAAGACCGTTTGTACCGGAGCTCCGCTGTACACTTGGAAGAGAAACTGCAATTCAGAAAATGATGTGGACAGAAGATAACTGGCTTCGCATGGCAGATGGAAGCAATCTGGCGAAGATTGAGGTGCCGGAAACATCCCTTCCGGAATATCCGGTGGAAAAAACTCCGGACTTTGATGATTTCGATGGGGATGAACTTGGAAATTTTTATTATTCTCCAAGGATCATGCCTCAGCGTTTTGCTGATATGAAAGCAAGAAAAGGCTATGTGCGTCTTCGTGGACAGGAATCCAGAACCTCTCTCAACAAAGTAAGTATCCTGGCCAGAAAGCTTACAAGTGTATATGCGCGGATCAC
>CAKRLC010000101.1 GCA_934358955.1 uncultured Roseburia sp.
CATGGCGGAATTGGCAGACGCGCTAGATTTAGGTTCTAGTGGGAGACCGTGCAGGTTCAAGTCCTGTTGCCCGCAGTACGATAATGATAATTCAATCACAATTTAAATCTAGTGGCGGCTTTGAATTTTTAGTATATTTTTAGAGCGAAAAGTAAAAGCGGCGGTATCGTGAGTGGTACCGCCGCTTTTGGCATACCTTCAGTCCAGATTCGGGTGTCGAAAGGTCTGCATGTTAGTTTATAATGCCAGATTGCGAAAAAAACATTTCAAGATTCATTGTGCAAGGCGTTCCGATAAGACTCACTACGAATGAAAAATCTGTCCCCATTCACTTCGGGAACTCCACTGCTCATTCATCCAGTCGACTGCCTGCTGTTTTCCTTCTTCTGTAAAGGGAAACGAAGCAGAGATCTTCTGATCGTCAGGTGTAACTTCAAAGTTATACGGACCAGGCCATACGGTGGCGCAGAAAATATCGTTTTCTGCGTCATCTTTGTCTTTTTTTACAAGGTAGCGCATACCCTTGTAACTTCCGGTAAATTTTTCTTTTTTATAAAAATTCATATTTAAAATATCTTCGGTTGTGATCATACAAAAACCTCATTTCCACTACAAGCTATACTGCGGATCATCCTGAAAAATATCAAATACATTTGAACAGGTATTTTATTCTTACAGGCGAAAATCTTAACCTGACAATAGAAATAAAATACGCAACGATCGACCGCAGCAACATTAAGATACGACTAACATTATAATGTATTCGCAGGAATAAAGAAATATGAAAAAAAGATATTTCAAAAACAGGAAATTAGAGATAGTAAAAAAGTACTCCAGCAGATATAATAAAGATTGTCGGGCAAAACAGATGCAGAGAAAGGATAAGAAGCAGAACGTTTCTTTATCAGGATACATCTTAATTGCCGGTGCAAAGGAGGAGCATATATGAAGTTTTCAGAAATGCCATACGAACGTATCGATATGGAGGAAGTAAAAAAGACATACCGGGATATTATTGACCGGACAAAAGCAGCTGCGAGCGGAGAAGAGCAGTTTGAGATCCACAGGGAATACTATAAATTTTCGGATAATATCCGTACCAGCATGGAACTTGCCATGATCCGTCATGATATTGATACAACAGATGAATTTTATGAAAAAGAGAGCGATTTCTATGACGAGGTGACACCAATCATCAGCCAGTACGAAAATGAATATGGCAAAGTACTGTATGATTCACCATACAGAGATTATTTAGAGAGTAAAATCGGCAAAGTAACCTTTAAAAATATTGAGATTGCGAACAAAGCATTTGATGAGAAAATCATTCCGCTGATGCAGGAAGAAAATGCGTTAAGCAGCCGTTACAGCAAACTGATCGCTACTGCAAAAATTCCTTTTGAGGGAGAAGTTTACAATCTGTCCTTAATGAGAAAATTCCAGACAAGTCCGGATCGTGAAGTGCGTAGAAAGGCATGGAAAGCAGTCAGTGATTACTTTTTGTCAGTGACAGATGAGATCGACGAGATTTATGACAAAATGGTAAAAAACAGAACCGAGCAGGCAAGACAGCTTGGTTATGAGAACTATGTAGAACTTGGATATTACCGTATGAACCGGAACTGCTATGACAAGGCAATGGTGGAAAATTTCCGGAAACAGGTAAAAGAATATTTTGTGCCATTTGCAAATCAGCTTCATGAACAGCGCAGGGCGCGCATTGGCGTGGAGAAGCTTTCTTACATTGATACCGATGTTTATTTTACAAACGGAAATCCGGCACCAATCGGTACACCGGATGAAATTCTTGCAGCAGGACAGAAAATGTATGGGGAATTATCGCCTCAGACAAAAGAATTTTTTGATTTCATGATGAAAAATGAACTGTTTGATGTATTGGGAAGAAAGACGAAACGTCAGGGCGGTTATATGACCTATATTCCGAACTTCAAATCGCCATTTATTTTCGCAAACTTTAACGGAACAAGCGGAGATGTAGATGTGATCACACATGAATGCGGACATGCATTCCAGGGTTATATCGTGCGTGACGATGAGATCCGTGAATACGCAGATATTACTATGGAGACAGCAGAGATCCATTCCATGTCTATGGAGTATTTCACTTACAACTGGATGGAACTGTTCTTTGGAGACAGAAAAGAGGATTATCTGAAGATGCATCTTGAGGATTCTTCTGCATTTGTACCATATGGATGCATGGTGGATGAATTCCAGCATATTGTGTATGAACATCCGGAAATGTCACCTGCAGAGCGTAAAGCAGCCTGGGCCAAGCTGGAGAAGGTATACAGACCGCATATGGATTATGAGGAGGATCCGTTCTTTGGACAGGGTGGATTCTGGCAGAAACAGTCCCATATTTTCGGAAGTCCGTTCTATTATATCGATTACTGTCTTGCAAGTGTATGTGCGATGCAGTTTAAGGCGATGATGGACGAAGATTTTGCCAAAGCATGGGAAAATTATTATAAGCTCTGCAAACTGTCCGCAAGAGATTTCTTTACAAATGTGATCCGGGAAGCCGGATTAAAGAGTCCGTTTGAAGATGGATGTATCAAAGAATTAGTGGATAAATTCGAAAAGAAGGCTTTTAACAGCTAATAAGATCAATACAACTTGAAAGAAAAAGCAAAAAAAGGCTTGGAAAGCCCTGTTACAGGGCTTCCCGGCCTTTTTTTGTAAAAAGATTCGGGTGTCAAAAGGTCTGCATCATAACCTTTATTGTCAAATTGCACAAAAGAAATATGGAAAGTTTCTCTTTGTGCAATGGAGATAAGACTCATGAAGCGTGGAAGCCTCTGCTGAACACGGTTCATGTTTTCAGAGGCTTAGCGGAATGTTTTGCACAATGAAACTTGCAATATTTTTTTGTGCAATCTGACAGCATAAACTTAAATACAGACCTTCTGACACCCGAATCTGTAAAAATATAAAAATTTGTTTCGTAGTAAACAATTTTTTGTTGACAAATGAAAAATGCTCTGTATAATACAAGTATACAAATTAGAGTGATAAAGTGTTAGAGAGATACAATTACACAATATCAGAGTAGTAGAGAAGTGAAGATGTCTGAAACATTTATTACTGTAATTCAAAGAATGGATGCATAGATTGATGTATTCAAACGTAAAAAAGAATGACAGGAGAGAATAAAATGGGAAAATATATTGGAAAGCGAATATTGTTAGCAATTGTATCCGTTTTAATCGTAAGTGCAATTACATTTTTTGTAATGAATATGATTCCTGGCGGACCGTTCAATAAAGAGAAAGCAACGAGTGCAGAAGCACAGAGAGTTCTGGAGGAAAGATACAATCTTGATAAGCCGGTTCCGGAACAGTATGTGATTTATATGAATAATCTGATCCATGGTGACTGGGGTGTTTCCTTACACAGTGGCAGGGATATTAAAACTGAGATTGCAACGAAGTTTAAGGTATCAGCAAAGCTTGGAGGAATGGCAGCAGCAGTTGCGATCGTAGTTGGTCTGATCTTAGGAAGTATCGCAGCGCTGACACGTAACAAACTGCCGGACAGACTGATCGTATTTTTTACAACACTGGGAACGGCAATGCCATCGTTCGTATTGGCAACGTTATTACTTTTAGTATTTTGTCTGAAACTGAAATGGTTTCCGGTGTGGTCATCAGCAAAACCAAATTATGTATTACCGATCATTGCATTAAGTGTTTATCCAATGGCATATATTACACGACTGACAAAAACAAGTATGCTGGATGCCTTAAATCAGGATTACATCCGTACTGCAAAAGCAAAGGGGGTTCCTGAGTGGAAAGTAATTTTTAAACATGCATTAAGAAATGCATTAATCCCGGTTATTACTTACGTTGGACCGATGGTTGCTTATATTCTGACAGGTTCCATGGTAGTTGAGAACATATTTACAATCGGTGGTCTTGGTTCTTCTTTTGTAACAAGCATTACGAACCGTGATTATACAATGATTATGGCAACCACCATTTTCCTTGCGGTTCTTATGGTAGTAGCAAACCTTCTGACAGATATTGCATATAAGTTTGTCGATCCGCGAATCACCTTCGAGTAAAAGAATCATTTCGGGTAAAAAAGGAAAGGACGGATAAAAAAATGGATTTGAAGAAAAGACAATTTCTGTCTGCGCAGGTAGATTTAAGTAAATTTAATGGAAAAAATTTTGATAAAGCAACAGATGAGGAAAAGAAACAGCAGGATGTTATGGGCGAATCAACCACCTTTTTTAAAGATGGTATGAAGCGTTTAAGAAAAAATCCACTGGCAATGGCAAGTATTATCGTATTGGTATTGATCATTCTGACCATTATCATTGCACCGCATATCTGCCCATATAGTTATTCACAGATTATCTCAGTCAACGGTGTGCGTGATAAATCAGCAGCAAACCTTGGACCGTTTGAATACTCTAAGCTGGAAACGAAATATATGGAAGAAACAGGCGAAAAGCTTTTCCCACATATTTTTGGAACAGACAGCTTAAGCCGTGATTACTTTATTCGAGTGATCTACGGAACAAGAGTAAGTCTTTCCGTTGGTGTTGTTGCAGCGATCATGGTACTTATCATTGGTCTGGTCTACGGATCAATTGCAGGATATTTTGGTGGAAAAATCGACCTGATCATGATGCGTATTGTAGATATCATTTATTCCTTGCCGGATATGCTGATCATTATTCTTTTATCGGTTGTATTCAATGAGACCTTGAAACCTTTGATCCAGGGCACAGTGTTAGAAAAACTTGGAACGAATATGATCTCCATGTTTATCGTATTTGGTCTTTTGTATTGGGTAGGTATGGCAAGATTGATCCGTGGACAGATCCTTTCCATAAAAAATAATGAGTATGTACTTGCTGCAAGATGTATCGGAACGAAAAACGGACGGATTTTAAGAAGACACATTCTTCCAAACTGTTTATCCGTTATCATCATTACAACAGCACTTCAGGTTCCAAGCGCGATCTTCACAGAAAGCTACTTAAGCTTCCTTGGACTGGGAGTATCTGCACCGCTTACATCTCTTGGAAGTCTGGCGAATGATGCCAGAGCCGGCATGCAGTCTTATCCACTCAGACTGGTTATCCCGGCAGTGATCATCTGTCTGATCGTATTGGCATTGAATTTATTAGGTGATGGTCTTCGCGATGCGTTTGACTCAAAATTGAATTAAAAGCATGCAGGTACAAAATAAAAAAGAAAGTATAGTGAGATAAGAATATGAGCGAAGAAAATAAATACATATTAGAAGTAAATGATCTTCATACAAGCTTTTTTACAGATGCCGGTGAGGTGAAGGCGGTCAACGGAATCTCCTTTAATCTGGAGCCGGGAAAAACACTTGGAATCGTAGGAGAATCCGGTTCCGGTAAGTCGGTATCTGCATATTCCATTATGCAGATCCTTGCAGAAACAGGAAAGATCACAGGCGGAGAGGTAAAATACCGTGGTGATGATATTACAAAATGGAACAATAAGCAGATGCAGAAGTTCCGCGGAGAGAAATGTTCGATTATCTTCCAGGATCCGATGACGAGCTTAAACCCGGTATTTACAGTTGGAAGCCAGTTGATCGAAGCAATTTTACTTCACACGGACAAAAATAAAAAACAGGCATGGGATCGTGCAGTAGAGATGCTGACATTAGTTGGTGTAAACGAACCGGAAAGCCGTATGAAGCAGTATCCGCATGAGTTGTCCGGTGGTATGAGACAGCGTGTCATGATCGCTATGGCACTGGTGTGCGAGCCGGATATCCTGATCGCAGATGAACCGACAACAGCATTGGACGTAACGATCCAGGCACAGATCTTAGAGCTGATGCAGGATCTTCAGAAAAAATTTGGAATGGCGATCATTATGGTAACACATGATCTTGGTGTAATTGCCAGCATGTGTGATGAGATTCTTGTCATGTATGGTGGACGTGTATGTGAACGGGGAACGGCAGATGATATTTTCTACCGCCCGGCGCATGAGTATACAAAAGGTCTTTTAAGATCTATTCCGAAAGCAGACAATATGAATGAAAAGCTGGTACCGATCGGAGGAACACCGATCAACCTGTTACAGATGCCACAGGGATGTGCATTCTGTCCAAGATGTGATGCGGCCATGAAAATCTGTCTTTCTGAGAAACCGGAAGAATTACGTATCAGTGACACTCATCTGGCAGCCTGCTGGATGAATATCAAAGAATTATATGAGGCACAGGAGGAAAAATAAGCATGAGCGAAGAGAAGAACCTTCTTGAGGTAAGCCATTTAAAACAGTATTTTCCTGTGCATCAGGGATTTAAAACAACGCAGCTGAAAGCAGTGGATGACATTTCCTTTGCGATCAAACCAGGAGAAACACTCGGACTGGTAGGAGAATCCGGCTGCGGAAAAACAACCGTCGGAAGAACCCTGTTGAGACTTTATCAGCCAACAGCAGGAAAAATCGTTTTTGATGGAAATGTACTGTTTGACAGTGGTGAGCAGTATGACGAGAATGACAAACTGATCGTCGGACCGGATGGAAAGCCGGTCAAAGGCAAGAAAATTGATGTGGATATGCTTCCATACAGAAAACAGATGCAGATGGTATTCCAGGATCCGTATTCTTCACTGAACCCGAGAATGACCGTTGAGGATATTATCGGAGAGCCTCTGGATGTACATAAGTTATATTCCAATAAAAAAGAACGACGTGAGAAAATATTGAATCTGATGGAATTAGTCGGATTAAATGCAGAACATGCGATGCGTTATGCACATGAGTTCTCCGGTGGACAGAGACAGCGTATCGGAATTGCAAGGGCACTTGCAGTCAATCCAAAGTTTATTGTCTGTGATGAACCGGTATCAGCGCTGGATGTATCCATTCAGGCGCAGGTAGTCAACATGTTTGAAGAGCTTCAGGAAAAACTTGGAGTGGCTTATTTGTTTATCGCGCATGACCTGTTAGTTGTTCATCATATTTCTGACCGTATTGCGGTTATGTATCTTGGAAAAATGATGGAGATCGCGGATGCTGATGAATTAAACAGCAATCCGATCCACCCATATACATTAAGCCTGTTATCCGCAGTTCCGATCCCGGATCCGGAAACAGCAAGGAACAGCAAGCGTATCGTATTAGAGGGAGATGTACCAAGCCCGTTGAAGATGCCTACCGGATGTCCGTTCCGTACCAGATGTAAATATGCAACAGAACAGTGTGCCAAAGAGATGCCGCCGCTTTCCGACAGAGGAAACGGACACTTTGTAGCATGCTGGAACAAGTAATAGATGACACATTTTGTGAACAATCTATTTTCATGAATCAGGTTTTGACGAGGCCAAAAGCCCCGTAGAACATATCATTCTATAATAGGAGGAAAAATATTATGAAAAAATTAGCAGCAACACTGTTGATCGCTTCTATGACACTTGGACTTGTAGCTTGTGGCAGCTCTTCAGCCGGCACAACATCTACAGACAGCGCAGCAGGAACCGAGACAGCGAAAGAGGATGCAGCAGCAACCACAACAAACTCAGACACAGGCGTGTTAAAGATCAACCTTGCAAGTGAACCGGATTACCTTGACCCGGCATTAAACAGCTCTGTTGATGGCGGATGCCTTGCAGTAAACTCATTTGTAGGTCTTTATACATATGATAAAGACGGAAATCTTATCCCAGCTCTTGCAACAGATATGCCAGAAGTATCTGAAGATGGAACAGAGTATACCATCCATATGATCGAATCTAAATGGAGCAATGGTGAAGACTTAAAAGCATCTGATTTTGTATATAGCTGGAATCGTGTTATTGATGAAAAAACAGCAGCAGACTATGCATACTTATTTGATGTGATCGCACGTAACGATGATGGAACACTTGCAGTAGAGACACCAGACGATTACACAATCGTGATCAAATTAGTAAGCCCATGCCCATACTTCAATGACTTACTTGCATTCCCAACCTTCTACCCTGTATATGAAGCAGGTGTTGAAGCAGCTGATCCAGATGGAACAGTACCTGGTAAATGGGCTCAGGAAGCAGGCTTTGTATGTAACGGTGCTTATACCTTAGATTCCTGGACACATAATGAGAGCATGGTTTATGTAAAGAACCCGAATTACTATGATGCAGCAAATGTAACAATGGAAGAACTTGACTTCATGTTAAGTGCAGATGACACAGCTATCTACGCAGCATACAACAGCGGCGACCTTGATTACATTGATACAGTTCCAAACGATGAGATCGCTTCCTTAAACGGAGTAAATCCTGAATTTGGTATTCTTGATAACCTTGGAACTTACTACATTGGTTTCAACGTAAATGATCCAATCTTTGATGGCAAGACAGAAGAACAGGCAGCTAAAATGCGTGAAGCGATCAGCTTACTGGTAGACAGACAGTTCATCGTTGAGAACGTAGGCCAGACAGGACAGATCCCTGCAGATTCTTTCGTTCCAGAAGGAATGGCAGATGGTAACGGCGGTATCTTCAAAACAGCAGATACATCTTACTATGATGCAACAGCTACAGGAGCAGGCGAACTTGAAACAGCAAAAGGCTTATTAGAAGAAGCAGGATACACATTTACAGATAATGGTGACGGTACTTACAAAGTAGACCCGGCTATCAGCATGACATACCTTACAAATGATGGTACAGGACATGTCGCAGTTGCTGAATCTATCCAGCAGGACGTTGCAATGCTTGGTATCAACCTTGAGATCAAAACAGAAGACTGGAACGTATTCTTAGAGGATCGTAAGAATGGTAACTTCACACTCGCTCGTGAAGGATGGCTTGCAGATTACAACGACCCTGTTAATATGTTAGAGATCTTCACATCTGATTCCGGTAACAATGATATGCAGCTTGGAAAAGGAACACCTGTTTCTTCTTCTCCAGACTGGACAGCATACGATGAATTAATCGACCAGATCCGTACAACAACAGATTTTGCAGCACGTGTTGATCTGATGCATGATGCAGAAGATATGTTAATGGATACATGGGCAGTTATCCCGATTTACTACTACAATGATGTATATATGCAGAAATCTAACGTAACAGGTGTTTACGCAACTGTATTCGGAATGAAATACTTCATGTATGCAACAAAATCAGCACAGTAGAATCCATTTAAAAACGAGCTGAGAAAATAAGTAATCAGATATAAAAATAAATGGTTACGAAAAAAATTGTTTACAGGAAAACAAAAGCCCCCGAAAGTCAAAATTCCTTGATTTTCGGGGGTTTTTCTATTAAAAAGGGGAAAAATTGGAAGGAAGCACAGAAGGAAAGACTATTGACAAATCCACTCACGCATGTATAATAGTAAAAGTGCTGTATGTGGACAGCGGACATTTGTATCTATCGAGTGCAACAGACAGGAAAGCGTCTGTTACGCTTTTTTTGGTTATAA
>CAKRLC010000102.1 GCA_934358955.1 uncultured Roseburia sp.
GTCTTATCTCCATTGCACAAAGAGAAACTTTCCATATTTCTTTTGTGCAATTTGACAATAAAGGTTATGATGCAGACTTTTTGACACCCGAATCTTTCATAAAAAAAGAGCCCTTGGATATCCTATGAGATTTCTCTCAAACTTCAGATATCCGGCTCTTTTTCGTTTCTTCAAAATTTTTAATTTTTACTTTTCTCTGTCAAATGCCGCGCAAGCGCTTCCTCTTTCAGCAACATTTCCATAATCTGTTCGTATTCAAAGATGCACTGCAGTTCTTCCTCACTGAATCTGTTCAGGGCAATCTCGTCCATCTGCCTGTGCATACTTTCGTCGTATCGCTGATGCTCTGTGTAAAACTGCTCTCCTTTTTCTGTCAGAAATGCAATGATCTGCCGTTTGTTTTCTTCATTCTTTCTGCGACAGACGTATCCTTTCTTCTCCAGGCGTGATGCAATCTGTGAAACTGCCCCCTGTGTGACATTCATCTCTCTGGCAATCTCAGACATGGTACGTCCCTCACCCGGACCGATTGCGATCACAAAGTGTGCCTCTCTCATGTAGAGTTTATCACCTGCCATATACTCATGGTCTGAATCCATATACTGTACAAAAGCTCTTGCTGTATTTCCCTGCTGATGTAATAACTTTCCGATTAATTTGATACGCTGTTCCTTCATCTCTATCCCCTCCGCATATAGAAATTATTGCAGACAATTCCAAAAATTGCAAGGAAACATTTTACATCGGTAAGTTAATATTCATTCATCTAATATTCATTCAGCAGTAAAACACTTGCCGTTTTGCTGCGTAAGATTTTTTATTTTTGCAGCATTGCAACAAACTTCAGTGTAGAGATCACACCGGTAGATAACACTCCTTCATCCACATCAAAGAAACCATTATGATGTGCTGCACCCGAACCATAGGACGGATTATTGATTCCAAGGTGTGCCAATACACTCGGACAGATTCTTCGATAACAGGAGAATGACTCCGATGCATACCATGGCTCACAAGAGGAAACCGTTACGTTCTCCGGAAGTACCTCCGGCAATGCAGCAGAAATAAGATTTGAATAATATTCATCATTGATCACCGGTGCACATAAAACACAGAAGCGATCATCAAATTGTACCTGGCAATTGTTCATTGCAGCGGTATGCTCTGCTACATTCTTAAAGATCCGGACAGCTTTTTCTCCTTCTTCATCGTTGAAGAAACGCAGGGAACCAAGTATATCCGCTGTATCCGGAATGACATTTGGCGCTTCGCCACCCTGGATACTCGTTACTCCTAACGTAACTGTTCTTCCGGCGGTAATCTGATTGACCCAGGCCGTCGCTGTATTGGTCAGAATAGAAGCTGCGCAAAATACAGGATTTACTGACATATCCGGTCTGGAACCATGTCCTCCTCTGCCGATGACCTTGATACCAACCCCGGCAGCACCGGCCATTCGAGGGCCTGCACTGACACAAATCTTTCCGGATTCAAGTCCTGCATAAACATGGATTCCCCAGCAGACGTCCACGCCATGGGAACCGAGCTGATTTAACATAGCCAAAATTCCTCTGCCATCCTCTTCCCCTTCTTCAAAGCAGAAATAGATCACGCCTGTCAGACCGTCACGATGCTCTGCAAGTACACGCATAGATCCTAACAGCATCGCTGTATGGGCATCATGACCGCAGGCATGACTCGTACACGGGTCATCAGACACTACAACACGGGGACCGGCAAGATTATTTGGCTCCTCTGGTACCGGAAGTGCATCAATATCTGCCCGGAGCGCAATACGTGGACCTGGTTTTCCTGTATCAAGAATGGCGATCCAACCGGTATCGCCTGCCTTTTCATAAGGCAGACCGGCTTTTTTTATCTCTTCTTCAATAAACGCACTTGTCTTGAATTCCTTGCCGCTTACTTCGGCAAAACGATGAATGGTACGTCGACATTCAATCACATAATCCTGCTGTGCTTCTGCCTGCAGGCGGATTATTTCATTCGTCAGCATAAAAACCCTCCTCCTTTTGTTCTACAAAGCTGCATTCTATGTTCTTTTCTGAAATTAGTTATTTAAAACAGAAGCGATCCGATCCAGTGCCTCTACCAGTGTTTTTCTTGTACAGCCAATATTCAGTCTTAAATGACCTTCGCCGCCTTTGCCAAACCATGGTCCCGGTACACAGATCACTTCTTTTCCCATAATAACTTTCTTAATAATCTCTTCGTCTGTCAGTCCGGCACTACCAAGATCCAGCCAGCATAAAAACGTACCCTGTGGGGCGCTAAATCCTACCTTATGCTTCTGGCACCACTCTGAAACAACCTCCACATTTCCCTGAAGGTAAACTAATAATTCTTCCAGCCATGCCTCTCCTTCCGGTGAATATGCCGCCTGTACCATCTCCAGACCAAACGTATTGGATGCGCTGTACGAATGAGCATCAATCTCCTGATCATACTGTTTTTTCAGTTCTGCTGAAGAGCTGAAAATATTCGCAAGGCGAAGTCCTGCTACATTAAAGGTTTTTCCAAGAGATGTGCATAACAGATGCGGTGCATCACTTGCCAGCGCAAACGGTGTATGAACATATCCTGCATATACAAGATCACTGTGGATCTCATCTGCGATCACAAGGACATTGTTCTTTTTACAGATCTCACCGACACGGGCAAGCTCCTCTTTTGTCCAGACTCTTCCCACCGGATTATGTGGGCTGCATAAAATCATGATCTTCGTATCCGGATCTGCTGCCTGTTCTTCAAGCAGTGGGAAGTCCATCTCATATACTCCATCATTGCAGATCAGGCCATTGTTCACCATTACTCTTCCTGTTTTCTTGATCAGTTCTGCAAATGGATCGTATACAGGCTGCTGAATAATAACCTTATCTCCCGGATTACTGAATGCACGGATTGCAACGTTGATCGCACTGACAACGGTCGGCATCATGGAAACAAGGTCCGTATGGATCTTCATTCCAAATCGCTTATTAAACCACCAGGTTAATGCATCATAATACTCCTGCTTATAAGAGCAATAACCAAAAATCTCTTTATCTGCTCTTTCTTTGATGGCTCTTACGATGCACTCCGGGCATGCAAAATCCATGTCTGCAATCCACATCGGAATCTCATTTTCTGAAACTTCTACCGGAAGATACCCCTTTAATCCTTCCGGGCGCCATTTCACATCACTTGTGCTTCTGCGATCGATCTCACGGTTAAAATCTACGCTCATCTTTATTTCCCCCTTATCTTTTTACTGCAATTGCCTCAATCTCAACTCGTGCATTCTTTGGAAGTGCTGCAACCTGGAAAGCTGCTCGTGACGGATACGGTGCGGCAAAAAATTCTGCATACACTTCGTTCATTGCTGCAAATTCTGCGATATCAGCAAGAAGTACGGTTGTCTTCGTTACATCTGCCATCGTCATACCATTCTCTGCTAAAATTGCCTGCACATTTTTCAATGACTGGCGTGTCTGGCTCGCAATGTCTGCACCTGCGAACTCACCTGTTGCAGGATCGATTGGGAGCTGTCCTGATACAAATGCGATGTTTTCAGCTGAAATACCCTGTGAATATGGACCGATTGCTGCCGGTGCCTGTTCTGTTTTGATTTCTTTGTTTGCCATACTTTTTCTCTCCTTATAATAAAATATTTTTTATCTTAATAAAAGCATACTCGTTTTAGAAACTAAAGTCAATATATTTTAGAGTCTAAAGTATAGAAAAAAAGCGCTGCTTTTTGTGCAATATGTTTACATATGACACAAAAAAACAGCAACACGGCATCTGCTTCAAATTGCAGATTTCATGTTGCTGCTTTCTAATATCTGAAATTATTTTTTTAACTGTTCGGATACTTATTGATCATACGCTCGATCAGCTCAACGGATTCCTCGATTCCATAGCTTGCGCTGTTAATGCACAGATCATAGTTGACCGCATCCCCCCATTTTTTGCCGGTGTATGCGTGGTAATAACGCTCGTGGCGTTTATCTAACTTCTTTAACAGATGCTCTGCCTGTTTGTAATTCAGACCGTTCAGCTCCATCATACGGCGTACGCGCTGATCAAAAGATGCTGTGATAAAAATACTGATATGTGGGATACGATGATTCGTAAGCACAACGTCTGCGCATCTTCCCATAACAATAAAGTCCTCGTGTTTTGCCATATCACAGATCAGATCACTCTGGTTAAAGAAAATAGCATCCTGAACCGGAAGTCCATGGTATTTCTTAAAATCTTTGAAAAATCTGCCTGCTCCGGTATCTTTTTCAAATTTTCCCTTCATCTCTTCCAAATAGTTTCCCTGGTCAGTGATGCCTTCTTTTTCTGCATCCAGACGTTTTAAAACCTGATTAAAGATCTCTGCATCGTAGTAATTAATCTTTAATTTATCTGCCAATGCAAATCCGATATCTGTACCTGCACTTCCATGCGTACGTCCGATACAGATGATCAGATGATCATCCGGTGAAAACTTCTGACGGAGGTTTGATGTATTCAATGCCGCAATGTTCTCATTGATAATGTCCACGCTGCCAAAGCTCTCCGGAATCTCAGCAATCTTTTTTAAGATCTCATTATACTCTGTCATCATTTTGCGATGATCTTCTTTATCCTTAATGGTTCTTGCCATATTACCGATCAGTGCAATGTCACTTCGGATCTCATGCCCCTGCGGTCTTGTGACTAAAAGTCTTGTGATCTCCTCTATGCAGGTAGCCTCATCACCTGTAAAGGTACGTCCCAGAGAGGATCCCAGGCATTCGTAAACATCTTTATCCAACTGATACATTCTTTTTGCGATTTCATAACAATTCTGACGATTATTTTCCATGATTTTTCATCCCTTTCTGCCTGCTTATAAGAAGAATACAAGTGTATCGATTATAAATACCGGTACCAGGATTCCAAATGACCATGCCATATAACCAAAGAAGGATGGCATGCGGACACCGTTTTCGTCCGAAATTGATTTTACCATAAAGTTTGGTGCATTTCCGATGTATGTATTGGCACCCATAAAGACAGCTCCGCAGGAAATTGCAGTGAGGATCTTAACGGAAATCGTTCCGACTGTTGTTGCCAGACCGGATGTAAATCCAAGAGTTCCAGCGGTTGTAAGGAATACCAGATATGTCGGTGTATTATCCAAAAAGCTGGACAGAAGTCCTGTTGCCCAGAACATCTGGTAAGGCTCTGTTATTCCGAGATGTGGTCCCATTGTCTTTAACAGGGCAAGAGCCGGCTGCATTGTAATAAAAATACCGACAAATAATACTGCAACCTCTTTGATCGCACCCCAGGTAAAGTGGTTCTGTGTACGGATCTTTTCACTGGTTGTCTTAAAGGACAACAATGCCGCAGCTAAAATAATCACAATCTCGATGATTGCAGGAACAGTCAGCTTCACTTCTTCAAAAATCTTAATGCCAAGTACGTTTCCGGATGCATCCTGGAATGCAGGAAGGCCCGGTAAAGTACCGCTTAAAATAACAGCTACTACGATCATAACAAGGAAAACGATGTTATGTAAACCTTCGATCTTAATCTCAACACCTGGCTTGCTGATATCCGGATGTAATCCGGCTGCAATGTCCTTACGATAGCTTCGTTTATCAATATGATAGAAAATAAATAATAAAATGATCATATTAAAGACTAATATGCCAAATAAATGCAGGCTCCAGAAAAATGGCACGCCACGCATGAATCCCATCAGCAATGGTGGATCACCGATTGGAGTCAGACATCCACCCATATTGGAAATCATGAAAATAAAGAAAATCATGATCTGACATTTATTCTTTCTCCAGGAGTTCATCTTAATCAATGGACGAACCAGTAACATACTTGCTCCGGTTGTACCGATGCAGCTTGACAGCAGTGTACCAAATGCAAGGAACATCGCATTTACACCTGGAGAGCCTGCCAGATTACCTTCCAGTGTAATGTTACCGGATACACAGAATAATCCAAACAACAAAACAATAAATGTAAGATAATCATTTATAATACAATCTAATACGGTCTCGACCGTTGATCCCGTACCATTTACTAAAATAGATGGAATGATAAACAGTAATGACCACGCGATTACTGCAAGTGCCTGATTTTTTTCCCACCATTCAGGCTTTATTAACGGCATAATTGCAATACATAGCAATAATCCCGCAAATGGAATACATAGCAAATAACTATTCATTGATATACACCTCTTTTTTTATTTCCAATGTGAATATTTTCTTTCCGTCTTCTATATTATTACGAAAAGAGTTCTCCTTTCAAAAACAAATTTTCTTACACTGCTCGTTTTTTTCCATCGGATTCATGTATACAACTCGTTGCCTGTTCCCTTTGATGCTCATTACGCCAATCTGCGATCTGAGCCTCCATATAATATCTCTTTTTTATAATTGCAAAAGATTCCTGTGGCATGCCAACCCAATATTTTTCATCTTCACAGTCTCCGGTATATTCATCCATTTGCTGTTGCATTTCCATATTCAGGTTTGCATCCATTGTGTTGATATAGCTTGTCCTCTCCAAAAATGCATCTGCCGCGTATACAGTCTGCATTGATCCTGCTTTCTGTACTGCCATTTCACGTAGAGCATATTGGAGTCTGGCATTCGCCAGACAGATTCCAAAAAATAATAGAAATAACGCTACACAAAGACAGAATCTTTTTCTTTTCTCTCCATATACCATTTCTTTCTCTCTCCTAATCTACGCCCACGTACATCTTATCAAATTTATAATTTTTTTCAATCATTCAATTTTACATTTTTTTTTTGATTTCTTTCCCCTTTTTCGTGATTTTTACTTATGTCTGGTATCTTTTTTGCTAATAGCACGCTTTCCTACAAAAGACATTTTCTTTTATCGGTATAATTTTTTATTGCAAGGACTGTTTTTCGATTTTTGAACGGTTTCATTGTTAGGACAAGAAAACCGCGATTTGCCCTGAATCAAATCGCGGTTTTCTTATTGTAACTATTCTCTTTTCGTAATTATAATACAATCATATTTGTATCAAATACTCTGCTGTAAAATTTTACGATTATATTGCGTCAAAAGTATTACAGGTTTCTCTTTAGTACAATGAAACGTGTAATATATTTACCATAAATCTGCCAGCTCATAAATAAGCTTCTCTGTCTTTTCCCAACCAAGGCATGGATCTGTAATGGATTTGCCATAACAATGCTCACTGACTTTCTGAGCTCCATCTTCTATATAGCTCTCGATCATAAGACCTTTTACAAGATTATGGATGTCACCTGATACTTTACAGCTGTGCATAATATCCTTACTAATTCGGATCTGTTCTAAATATTTCTTTCCGGAATTAGAATGATTTGTGTCGACGATCACTGCCGGATTTGCCAGCCCGGTCTCTTTTGTTGCATTAATATCTTCATAATGTTCCAACAGATTCTGAAGGTCTTCGTAATGATAATTTGGTATATTTCTTCCAAATTTATCTACATAGCCACGCAAAATCGCATGCGCATACGGATTTCCTTTTGTCTTGACTTCCCATCCACGATATAAGAATGTATGCCCATGCTGTGCTGCGATCATGGAATTCATCATCACAGAAATATCTCCCCCTGTTGGATTCTTCATTCCGACCGGAATTCCAAGTCCGCTGGCTGTCAATCTGTGTTGCTGATCCTCCACGGAACGCGCTCCAACTGCAACATAAGAAAGCAAGTCTGATAAATACCTGTGGTTTTCCGGATAAAGCATCTCATCTGCGCAGGTAAATCCTGTTTCCTTAATTGCTCTCGTATGCAGCTCACGGATTGCAATAATTCCTTTTAACATGTCCTCTTTCTTTTCCGGGTCTGGCTGGTGAAGCATTCCTTTATATCCTACACCAATCGTTCTTGGCTTATTTGTATAAATTCTCGGAATCATGAAAATCTTATCTTCTACCTTTTCCTGTACCTTTCTCAGACGGGAAATATAATCGATCACTGCGTCTTCATTGTCTGCAGAACAAGGTCCTATTACAAGAAGCAGCCGGTTGTCTTTTCCTTCAAATATATTGCGGATTGTTTCATCTCTTTTTTCCTTAACAGCCGCAATTTGTTCACTTACCGGAAACTGCTCTTTCAGTTCTTTTGGCGTTGGCAGCTTACGTAAAAATTCCATATCCATTTCCATTGTGGACTCCTCCGTATATCATATCATTCGCAACTGATTCTTTCTCTCAAAACAAGCTCTGCTTCAAAATTCCTTTGAATAAGATTTTTGCCCAGTTGCTTCTCTGATTTGTCTTTATTCAAAGCAATAATTTATTACTTTAAAGTGGTAAATCTTATATTAATATACATTCTTTTTACTGACTCGTCAAGAGATTTTACCTTATAAAAGATGTCTTGTTTCCTGTCTCAGCTTCCGGAAGACAAATTCCAGCTTTCTTTCCTGCTTCCAGGCAATTCATCATCCATGCCAGATTCCTTGCAAGATTTCTCATTGTCTGCATTCCTTCTTCATCCTGTTCGGCTTCACCCGGAACACATCCGTGTACAAAATTCCAGTATGTAGATCCAACGACCGGCATCTGTGAAATTCCAAAATATTTATTCATCACATCAAAAGATGCACTTGTTCCACCTCTTCTTGCAACTGCTACCGATGCCCCCGGCTTAAACTGAAATGCTGCCTTACTGCTGTAAAATGCCCGGTCAAGAAATGACAGAACACGTCCGCTCGGATGTGCATAATATACCGGTGTTCCGAATACAAATGCATCTGCTTCTTTCGCCTTCTTTATAAATTCATTCACCTTGTCATCTGTAAACACACATCCATCTGCGGTACACTGGCCACAGCCGATACAATCTCTTACTGCACCTGCTCCAATCTGGAAAATCTCATAATCAATTCCTTCTTTTTCAAGCTGCTTTCCAACTTCTTCTAATGCCCGGTTTGTGTTTCCATTCTGTTTTGGGCTTCCGTTTAACATCAATACTTTCATTTTCAGTTCTCCTTTTTTTATTATATTGAGCTTTGGGTGTCAAAAAGTCTGCATTTTAGTTTATGATGTCAGATTGCACAAAAAAATATTGCAAGTTTCATTGTGCAAAACATTCCGATAAGCCTCTGAAACGTGAACCGTGTTCAGCAGAGACTTCCACGCTTCATGAGTCTTATCTCCATTGCACAAAGAGAAACTTTCCATATTTCTTTTGTGCAATTTGACAATAAAGGTTATGATGTAGACCTTTTGGCATCTGAATTATATATAGAATGTGCCTTTTTATGTAATAGGGAATTCCAAGGAATTTCCTATTATATAAAAAAATCACCACTTTCTTAAGTGATGATCTATCCAAATGAGACATCGGGGATTCGAACCCCGGACAACTTGATTAAAAGTCAAGTGCTCTACCAACTGAGCTAATATCCCA